>CAZOTP010000200.1:0-6521 GCA_964582655.1 uncultured Pirellulales bacterium
TTGATGTTCAGGATGAATTTCTGGTCATAGATCCGGTCCGGGGGGGTGGGCATGGCTTCGAGGTCGTCGCCTTTCCGTTCTTCGAAGGAGGCGGTGACCCGAAGGCATAATTCCAGGGTTTTGGATTTTGCGGCGGGGGCTGTTCCTGACAAACGGCCGGTTTGTTCGTCCACCTGGAGCCAGTTCGGGCCATTTATCAGGGAAAAGCGGAGGTTTTCTTTTTCGAAATATCCGTTCTGGGGTTTTTCGAAGCGGTGCTGGAAATCGCCCAGGCTGGAGATGACCTGCGGCTGATAGTAATACATCTGTCCGGTCTGAACGGATGCGGGGGGTGTGCTGATGATATAGGGGTGGGGCATTTCGGCGTAGTCGGAGCATCCGCTGTGAATTCCTTTTTTATCGACGGCGACGACGCGGTAATAGCAGCGATTGAGGTTTTCCGGGATTTGGATTCCTTCCGGCGGCTGGCGGTTGAGCTGGGCGCCGGCAACGATCATCTCTGTTTTGGCGGATTTGCCCAGGTAATTCGAGGCGAAGGTGCCGCCATCTTCGGGGATTTCAAACGGGACTTTCGAGACGGGGAATCCTTTCAGGTCGCTGCCATAGATTTCGTATTCCGCCGGGCGTGTCCCTTTGGGATTGGGCTGCCAGCGCAGGACATAGGTTTCGCCCTGTTTTTCGAGGCGGACATTGACGGGTATGCACGGGCCGTTCCAGGAGAAGGTTTCCGCGGCGCTCCAGTCGCCCCAGATTCCTTTTTCATTGCGGGTGCGCACGCGCCAGAAAAACACGGTATCGACGTCGTACAATCCGGGGAAGGGCATGCCGTAGGTCTGGGTATCGGCGGGGAGGATGACATCAAGGCTGGAGCGATAGGGCCAGCGGAATTCGGGGTCGCGGGACACCTGCAGATGGTAGGCGCCTGCGCCGGGCACGGCCTGCCAGCGGTATCGGACGAGTTCCTCTTCCACGGCGGTTCCTTTTGCCGGCGCGAGCAATGCCGGGGCGGGAAGGGAAGCGGCGGCAGAGGTTTCTTTCCACACATGATCCACGCGAAGTCGCCGGGAGGGAGACTGGTCGCTGTACGCCAGTCGGTTCAAGCCCAGTTTGAGGCGGGGCAGAAAAATGGGGGACACGAGCGTATCGGCCTGGATTTCGAGATGTTTCAGGACGGCCGTGCGTTCTCCGCCTGCGGAGACCAGTTGAATCCGGACTTCGAAGGCATATTCCGGCGACAGCTCCAGGGGTTTGATGGCCTCATCGATCTCGACTTTGGCGTCCTGCGGACCGGCGCCGGAGGATTTCCAGATTTCGATAAAATCGGTTTTTCCCATTCCTTTGTTGTTTTCGGCCTTGACGGCAATGGAGGCAGAGTCTTTCTCGCCGGCGAACGAAAAGGAAGCCCGGATCTGGCCCCCGGCGATGACAAAGGCGCTCTGCATGGAGTAAACCAGTTCGCCGGGACCCTGGCGGGACGCGATTTCAGGAGCATTGGCAGATTCCAGCAAGCAGATATTTTTGGCGATGTCCGCATCCGCCCGGGGCGCGTTCAGTCGCGGGGTAAAAATCTGTTTGGAGTTTCCGAAGAACGGCATATCCTCGTCTTTCTGATCGCTGGCGTATTTTCCGATGTTGTCCCAGCGGAATTCGATTTTTTCGGACGGCCGCAGTCGAATGTGAAGCGGCCGGGTGGGGTACACAGCCCCTTCGAATTTCCGGTCACCGCCTCCGAAGTATTTGGCGGCTTTCATGGCGGTGGTCCAGTCGGAGAATTTCGGACCATAATGAAATTCGCGCATGACCAGTTCGTGATCGCGGGCGGCGTCGTCTCCGCTGACGGGACAGGCGTTTTCGCGGTCGAGGTAAAAGGCGTTTTCGTCGGCGTCGAAGAACTGCCAGCGGCCGCCGACGAAGAATTCATTGACCACGTGTCCATCCATGCTTCGGGTCCGATATTTGTTGGGTACGGCATGGCGAAACAGCATGACGCTGACCTTGGCGGTATCGTCGCAGAGTCCGCCGCCATAGATGGCGAGCATCTTGACGGGGTCGTGCTCCTCATCGCGGAAGGGTTTGTTCCAGAGGGAATTGTGATGATAGCGATTGGAGCGGACGAAATTCCAGATGCTGTAGGCGATTTCCTGATCGGTTTTCGCTTCCTGGATCGCTTCCCGTACAATGCCGTCGAGGGAGTACCAGTCTCCGCGGTCGTTGGCGAGGAGTTTGATGCCCTCGACGGGGTCAGTCCCGATATTATCGATCACAATGGATTCGTTGGGCTGCCAGGCGATTTTCCACGCTCCATAGTCCCTGGTCATGGCGTGATCCATATCGACCGTACCGGCCATGGAAATGTTGTATGTGTGGGGGCTATTTTCTATGATTTCCGTATGCGATTTAACCTTATGTTCCAGTTCCTGCTGCTGCCAGGGGTATTTGGGATTGGCCGCGCGGGTGAAACCGGGGACAAGCAGGAGAAGCAGCGTACAAAATCCGATACTAGGAATCGTTCGGCGGGTCATGGGGCACCTTTCCGTGTTTTGAATCATTGTGTCGGCGGGCATATTCTCATTCCGGCAGAAGCCTGCATTCCAGCGGCAGGTTCGCCGGTAAAGATTCTAGCAAAACGGGGAAGGCCCCGCAATATGGAGTCATAATTATTTTTGGAAAAAGGAGTTATCAGAGATTGTCGTCGTTTCGCAAGTGGACTTGGAAGAAATCCTCCCCGGATTTTATCGCTGTCGGAATCCTTGGAGCCCTTTTACGCGTCGAGCAGGACGAGGTTGTCCACATGAACCACGGTTTTTCGGCGGAGGTGTTCTTTGTCGGTTTGTTTTTTTCGCACGGAGTCGCGGAGTTCTTCGGAGGACAGCTCGGTGATTCCCCTGGCGAAGGCGCCGATCTGGACGATGCTTTCCGCTTTGAAATCGCCCTTGATCTCGGTTACGCCCACCAGCAGCAGACTCTTGCGCTGGGTGCGGAGCACGTTTTCCGCGCCGGGGTCCACTTCGATTCGTCCGGCGGGATGGCTGTTGAGGATCCAGCGTTTTCGGTTGCTCAGCCGCCGTTTGGGCAGAAAGAGCGTGCCGAGCTCTTCGCCGGCGATCAGGCGGTCGATAACGGCGGATTCGCGGCCGTTGGCGAGGATGACTTTGCATCCAGCCTGGGCGGCGATTTTGATCGCGGCGATTTTGCTGGCCATGCCGCCGGTGCTGAACTGCGTGCCGGCGGTTCCGGCCATGGATTCGATTTCGGGAGTGATTTCGTACACGACGGGAATTCGTCTGGCGGTTTTATCTTCGCGGGGATTTTTATCGTACAGGCCGTCCACATCGGTGAGGATAAGCAGAAGCTCGGCGTCGATTTTGGAAGCCACCAGCGCGGATAATTTGTCGTTGTCGCCGAAGGCCAGGTCGATTTCATCGATGGAAACGCAGTCGTTTTCATTGACGATGGGGACGATTTTCATGGAAAGGAGCGTTTCCATCGCATTTTTCAGGTTTACATAGGAGGAGCGGTGGCTGAGGATGCGATTGGTCAGCAGCACCTGTCCGACTTTCTGGTCATGGCGGCCAAAGGCGACTTCGTAGGCGTGCATCAGAATTCCCTGGCCGACGGCGGCGAGGGCCTGGCGTTTTTTGACGTCCGTCACCTTGGTGCGGATCCCCAGGGCGCCGGCGCCCATGCCGATGGCGCCGGAGGTGACCAGAATCACCTGGCGGTTCTGTCGGACCAGATGGGCGATCTGTCCGGCGATCAGCGCGATGAATTCCGTATCCACGCCGCTGTTTTTGCTCAGGACGTTGGTGCCCACCTTAATCACGATTCGTTTGATGTTTTCGAAATTTCTCATCGTCATGCCGCAAGATGAATAGAGTTGGAAACAGGGCTATTCCTGCTGGTTCCTGTGTTACAGGGAATACGGCTTATGCAGGGGTTTATGCGTGAACGGTTTTGCGCCGGGGCCCGCGTAATCGGCGACGGTCTGGCCGTTTCCGAGAAGGATCCATTTGTAAATGACGAGTCCTTCCAGGCCGACCGGTCCCCGTGCGTGAATTTTGTTGGTGCTGATACCCACTTCCGCGCCGAGTCCGTAGCGGTAACCGTCGGAAAACCGCGTGGAGCAGTTCCAGAATACATTGGCGGAATCCACCCGGCTCAGGAATTGTTTTGCCGTATCGGCGTTTTCGGTGACAATCGCATCGGTATGATTGCTGCCATAGGTATTGATATGTTCGATGGCTTCGGCCAGACCGTCCACAATTTTGATCGAGAGAATCAGGTCGTTGTATTCGGTGCTCCAGTCTTCTTCGGTTGCGCTGTCGATCTCGATCACCGCGCAGGCGAGGTCGTCGCCCCGCAGTTCCACGCCGAGGCGGCCGTATTCGGCCTTCAGCAGGCAGAGTACATCGCCGGCAACGGGTTTATCGACCAGGAGCGTTTCCATGGCGTTGCAGACGGCGGGATACTGGCACTTGGAGTCCACCGCGATGCGGACGGCTTTTTCGATGTCGGCGTCGCGGTCGATATAGACATGGCAAATCCCGTCGGCGTGTCCCAGGACGGGAATGCGCGTGTGATCCATGATATACCGGACGAAGGCGTTGCTTCCGCGGGGGATAATCAAATCGATATAGGCATCCAGCCGGAGCATGTCCTGCACATCCTGACGGGTTTCGAGCAGCGCCATCCAGCCCTCGGGCAGTCCGGCTTGAACGGCGGCATGGTACATGATGTCCGCCAGCGCGCGGTTGGTATGCAAGGCTTCGGTGCCGCCCTTGAGCAGGACGGCGTTGCCGCTTTTAAGGGCCAGGGTGGAGATCTGCACCAGCGCATCGGGACGGGATTCGAAGACGATTCCCAGGACGCCGATCGGGCAGCTTACCTTGTAGAGTTCCAGGCCTCGGTCCAGCTCCATGCTGCGCAGGGTGATCCCGACAGGATCGGCAAGCCCGATGAGGCTTTCGATACCCGCAATCGCATCGCGCAGTTTGGCGTCATCGAATTTCAGTCTTTTCTTCAAAACCGGATTGAGCATTTCTTCTTCGGCGCGTTTCATGTCTTTTTCATTGGCGCGAAGAATCTCGGACTGACGGGCTTTCAGCGCCACTGCGATGGCCGCCAGCGCCTGGTTTTTTGTTACGGCCGTCAGGGAGGCCATCCAAACGGAAGCCTGTTTTGCCTGTTTTGCCGCCTGTTCGAGCATTCCGGTTACTCCTGCAGAATCGTTCATTCGAATTTCAAGGGCTTTGTCAATCATTAAGTGTATTCGAAACAGAAGGTTATGTCAAGACGCGGCTGGAAGGCATTTTTGGCTGCCCGGAGCGGTTTTTTCTTTGCCGGTTTGAAGCAAAAGGAGTATCACCGTGGCAGTCGGCATGACACCGCGAGTCATCAGAATAAGGATCATCACGCCATGGAACCACAATGGCTGAAATGGGCCAGGGAGCTGCAGGCATTGGCGCAGAATGGACTGACCTATACGGAAAATCCGTTTGACCGGGAGCGGTTTGAGCAAATTCGGCGGATTTCCGCGGAGATTCTTCAGACCTGTACGAATGAATCCCGGGACAAGTGGATGCAAGTATTTCTGGCGGATGAGGGGTATTGTACGCCGAAAGTGGATGTTCGTGGCGTGGTTTTTCAGGAGGATTCGATTCTTCTGGTTCAGGAGAAGGCGGACCAGAACCGCTGGACTCTGCCGGGGGGATGGGCGGATACGGATGCCTCGCCCGGGGAAAATGTGGTCCGGGAAATCCGAGAGGAATCGGGATTGGAAACCCGTGCGGTGAAACTTTTGGCGGTGTATGACCGTTCGAAACACCCGCATACGCCCTTCTTTCTGCATCGAATTTATAAGCTGTTTTTTTTGTGCGAACGGATCGGGGGCGAACCGAAATCCAGCATCGAAACCGGCCAGGTCGGCTTTTTCCGGGAGTCCGAAATCCCGGAATTATCCCTTTCCCGGATTACGTCTCATCAGATCGCCCGGATGTTCGAACACCGCCGGAATCCGCACTGGCCTGCGGATTTCGATTAGAAGCGGTTTGCCTCTTGGAACGGAAAGGAATCCGTCATGAGCGTCGGGATCATGGCTCCTTTTCCCGATCTGCGAGAGGGAAACTAATTTTCGGTTCGGATGGCAACGACCGGGCAGCTTTCCACCGCTTCGATGACCTTGCCTTCGGCGTCCACAGGGACAGGATCGGCGATTACAATAGCGATATCCCCCTGCAAATCGAACACTTCCGGACAAATTTCGGTGCAAAGCCCGCACCCCGTGCAAAGATCTTTATCTACAATTGCGCGCATGTTTTGTCTCCATCGTTTGGCAGCATCATTCCGTTTTCTGATCCGCGATAAAAAGGCCGGTTGAAACCTTATTATTAGAGTTATCTATTTGTCAATTATAAGTTTATAATTGCAAAACCGCATTTCTTATTTTTTTTATTTGGTGGGGCTATCTTGGCCGGGTCAAAAACCTGGTGAGAAAAGCGGGCCAGGCAATCCAGCCCTTGAAA
>CAZOTP010000201.1:0-4235 GCA_964582655.1 uncultured Pirellulales bacterium
CACATAGCATTTTTAGATTATGAGGCAGTCCCTGAATCTCTACGATCATCGGCACGGGCTTATAATCTAAAAATGCTATGTGCGTATTTGGCGTCTCGCCGTCATCCTCATATCCAAACCGGCCCCCTACGCTGATCACGCCGTCGGCCATACGATCATTTCCGAGTATCCAGCGAGCCACATCTATGTTATGCACTCCGTTATTCCCGCATTCCCCGGTTCCCCAGGGCCACTGCCAGTGCCAGTCATAATGAAATTGTTTCCGCTTCACCGGCAGTTTCTCCGACGGGCCGCACCATAAATCATAATCCACACTCGCCGGAACCGCCTGCGTCTCCGCAACTTTGCCTATGCTCTCCCGCCGAATATGCACAATCACATGCGCCATCTGAATCGACCCCAGTTGTCCGCTTCGAAGATAGGGGACCAGTGCTTTCAATCCCCTGTCGCTGCGGCTCTGCGTGCCCGCCTGCACAATCCGATTGTATTTCCGCGCCGCCGCCACCATCTGTTTTCCCTCCCAGATATCATAGGACACCGGCTTTTCCACATACACATCTTTCCCCGCCTGACACGCCCAGACCGTCATCAGCGCATGCCAGTGATCAGGCGCTGCAATTACAACGGCATCGATATCCTTCGAATCCATTACCTGCCGAATATCCCGGTACGTCTGCACCACTCCGAATTGATCCTGAAATGCCTTTGCCCGCTCCGCCAGGACCGCCTCATCCGGATCACACAGCGCCGTGACTCGCACTCCCGCCAAGCGGGCAAACCGTTCCATATGCTGGTTTCCTTTCCCCCGAACTCCCGCCCCTGCCCCACGAATCGCGGCATTGGCCCCCAGAACCTGGCCCCAGCCCCGCTGCTGCGGTAATACCAGCCCCAATCCCCCAGCCATCGCTCCGGCAAGAAACTCTCGACGCCCCATGAACTTCATAATATCCTCCAAAACCGTCTTGGAACCACAAAACCACGCCATAAAAGCTATAGCTTGTTTTGCCTTCTGGGCAGGACAATCATACACCCCCTTCCGTTAGATAAAAACCTTTTTCAAACAGAATCAGGAATCTCAAATCCCTGCCTGTAAGTTCGCTTCAAAAAGGCATTGGCCCGTTCACTGGCAGGGCCCACAAACCGTTCGGTCTGGCTGTCAAACGTCAAAACCGGACCTAGAATAGCAGACGTTTTTTCCATGTCAATCTGGTTCGCCGAAAGATGAGCTTCAAAGCGGCCTAACACTTCTTTGGCCATATCGTCTGCCGGGAACTCAGCGCGGATTTCCTCCATTCCTTTCTCCCACCCCAGTTGATGAGAAATGTTGCCCATATGGCAGAGAATAGCCGAACGATGCCCCTCCTCAATATCACAGTTCAGATCGCTGGGCTGTCGGCTTCGGACCGACTGGATAAAATTGACAGCGTGATTTTTTCCGCCGTCACCCTTGAATTGTTTCATTTTTTTCCCTTGCGGGTCATACGCCCAGCCCCCGCCAAAACCGCCGGAAAAAAAGCCCCCTTCGCATTCGATGATCACGCCGCTGCGAATCCCTTTCATGACATCCTCGGTATCCTCTCCCGATTTTCGGGGCAATCCGCGAACCTCCGCTACCAGAGGTACATCCGCATAATCGTAGATAACCACCTGTGTATTGGGAGTCTGACCGTCATCCGCATAACCAAATCGCCCCCCCACGCTCAGGACGGTCTTCGGCGCCGTGTCCTTACCCAGAAACCAGCGAGCCATATCCAGCACATGACTGCCCCAGTTGCCCAGTTCGCCATTCCCATAGGGCCATTGCCAGTGCCAGTCGTAGTGGAACTTTTCCCGCCGCACGGGAAGAATCGGCGCAGGACCGCACCAAAGGTCATAATCCACGCTTTCCGGCGGATTCTGATCCTTTTTCACCTTGCCTATACTTTTGCGAATTCCATAGCGAATGGAGCGGGCACACAAAATTTTACCAAGCTCCCCCTGCCGGATATACTCCAAAGCTTCCTGTAAGCCGGTATCCGATCGGGCCTGCGTCCCGCTCTGCACAATCCGGTTGTATTTCCGTGCAGCCTGGACCATCTTCCGGCCTTCCCATATCTCATGCGAAACCGGCTTTTCCACATAGACATCCTTGCCCGCCTGACACGCCCAGACCGTCATCAGTGCGTGCCAGTGGTTCGTCGTCGAGCAGATAATCGCATCCACATCCTTGCGATCCAGAACCTTGCGAATATCCGTATATCCATGCACTTCCCGGCTATATTCTTTTTGAAATTCTTCCACCTGCGGTCCCAGAAGAGCCTGATCTACATCGCAGAGTGCTATCACTTGAACACCGGGAATTTCCTGAAAATGTTGAATATGACTCTTCCCTTTCGAACGGAACCCTGCCACCGCAACCCGAATCTCCTCATTGGCTCCCTGCACCTGTCCCCATACCGAACGCATCGGAAACAGCGAAACGGCACCAGCGGCTGCAAATCCCTTTATAAATTTCCTTCGACTGATTTTGATCATGGCAGGTCCCTCACATCATTATTGATAACCGGCTCTGGATCCGAAAAACTCATCCGACAAAATTTTATTAATTGGTTATATATTTTTCAAACCATGGAGTCTTGGCTGATCGAGAAATCCATGATAGCGTTTTCTGCATCCCGGCAACATATTATCGGAAAAGCATTTACGTCGTTTTCGATGGCTCTTTTCATACACATGATTTGCTGCATTATGCTCTTGACCGTAACTTCCTGAAAGGCTACACTTTACACCCAATGCACTTGCTCTGGAGAATTCGGGCATGAGCCCTGTGTGGAAAAGAAATAGAAACCGTATCCTTTGCTGCCTCGCATCCATACCGCTGATCGCGGCTTGCCAGGGTTGCGTCGAGCGGATGATTACCGTGAAAACCACTCCACCCGGTGCCATTGTATGGCTCAATGGCGAAGAAATCGGAGCTGCGCCTGTCACACGAACGTTCACGTGGTACGGCGAATACGAAGTCATCATCCGACAGGAAGGCTTTGAAACCCTCAAAACCTCCCGAAAGATTGACGCTCCCGTTTATCAGTGGCCTGTCATCGATCTTTTCACCGAATGCCTCCTGCCCTTCCATTTTGTCGATCGGCAGGAATGGGAATTCGAACTTGCCCCACAGACCCCCACGGACACCGCCGAATTGATCCAGCGAGCAAAAGACCTCCGCGAAAAATCGCTATATCCTCCCGTGGAGTCCGCCCGTGAGGAAAAGAAGTAAACCCCAAAACCTGGCTTCCGGTTTTTATTTTACGTCCAACTCCGCTGCAATTAAATCTTCATATGTTTCCCGGCGTCGAATGACCCGCTACGCGCTGCCATTCACCAATACTTCCGCCGCACGGGGCCGGGCGTTATACTGACTGCTCATCGCAAAACCGTACGCACCCGCCGTAAATACTGACAGCAGATCGCCACGCTCCACCGGAGGCAGCAAACGATCCTTCGCCAGAAAGTCCGAGGATTCGCACACCGGCCCGACCACATCGACTTTCCGTAGCCCTTCCGCCTTCACCGGTTCCGTTCTCCGCTCCGCCTCCAATCCTTTTGTCACAACCGTCGGCCAGATAAAATGATACGAATCATACAGAGCCGGACGGATTAGATCCGTCATCGAGGCGTCAACAATCACAAAATTCTTCTCCCCGCCCTTCTTCAGATACAACACCCGGGTAGCCAAAATTGCCGCGTTCGCCGCTACCGTTCGCCCCGGTTCCAGTATCAGCGAAAGATTCTTTCCGCGAAGCAAAGGCACAATCGCCCGTGCATACGCCTCCGTTGCCGGCGCCTGTCCCGTGGTATAATCCGCCCCAAACCCGCCGCCCAGGTCCAGAGTTTCTATTGTAAAATTCCGGGCTCGCAACCGTTCAATCAGATCCACGGCCTTCTGGACAGCTTCCACATACGGTTCCACGGTATTCACGGGTGAGCCGATATGCAGATGAATGGCCGAAAGCCGGACGTTCTCATTTCGCCCATACCGCTCAAAAATCGCTTCCGCCCGTTCAATATCCACCCCAAACTTGGTTTCCTTTTTTCCCGTTGTCGTATAACGATGCGTCTTGGGATCCACATCCGGATTCACCCGCAACGCGGCGCGAACCCTCCTGCCGGCCTCCTTTGACAAACCAATCAGATTCTCCAGTTCCGCTTCCGATTCGATATTAAAATATCCGATACCGGCCTTAAGCGCAGCGGTAATT
>CAZOTP010000201.1:4261-6520 GCA_964582655.1 uncultured Pirellulales bacterium
GCGGTGCGGAGCCCGGCTGCGCGTGGGGAACAGGGCATACACCACGCCGGCCGTACAGCCTCCCGCCTGCCGAACCCGGTACAATTCCCCTCCGCTGACCACATCGAATCCGGACCCCAGTCCCGCCAAATACCGCAAAATATGCACGTTGCCGCAGCACTTCACCGAATAGCAAATCAACGGGGATAGTTCGGAAAATGCGCCCTGGATATTCCGAATGTGCCGGGTGAATGTCGCCTGGCTGTAAATATAGACCGGTGTTCCAGCCTCCGCCGCAATTCGGCCTACCGGCACATCCTCGCAATACAATTCTCCTTGTCGATACTGAAAAAAATCCATACGGGCAAGTTCCTGTAAATTCTCTCTATGTGCAAAGATCGAAAGCGTTCGTTGCGCTTTCGATCGGAAGCCATTCATCCTGCAAACGGATAACGCAATCCTTCGCAATCAGGGAATATACGCCATTTCCGGCAGCTTGCCGACGAGCGGCGCCAGGTACTCCCGGAAGCTCTCTTCGATATTGTTGCCTTCCTTGCTGATATATTCATCCGGCAAGTGCCGCGTTTTCGCCGCGACATTCTCCAGCTCGTTCCGGAAATATTCCAGCTTATAATTCGCGCCGTTTCCCACCCGCTTAAACGACACGCTCCCGCTGTCCGCCTCCATGGTGCAGGCGTACCGAACTGCCAGCCGTCCGCACTCCCGCGCCTCCGCGGCGTCCGTTTCGCTCACCAGGCCGGCAAAACTGCGCTGCAGGTACCCAAACGTATCCGCGCGAACCCGTTCCCCTTCCATCGCGTTTTTCAGCCGCGATACCAGATAATCGCCCAGGGCGCCGGTTCCAGACAGCTGCACGTTTCCATGAGCGTCCGCCTCCAGGTCCTTTAGAATCCGCTTTACCCACGGCGTCCCCGTCGCATCCACAATCCCTTCGCTCAAAACCACCAGGCAGCGGCCGTATTTTTCCTTGGCCGCCCGAATGTCATTCACCATCTGATCCATGCCGACTTTCCGTTCCGGAACATAAATCAAATGGGGGCCGTCCCCCGGATGCTGCCTGGCCATCATGGATGACGCGGTCAAAAATCCCGCGTGACGGCCCATGATGATATCAATCTTGATTCCCGGCAGCGAACGGCTGTCCTGATTGTCCCCCATCACCGCCTGAATGACAAATTTCGCCGCCGATCCGAATCCCGGGCAATGATCGATGCCGCACAAATCATTATCGATTGTCTTGGGAATATGGAAAAACTTGAATTCATATCCCACCTTCCGCGCCATATTCATGATGATGCGGACGGAATCCGAAGAGTCATTCCCGCCCGCGAAAAAACCGTACCGAATATTATGCTTTTGCAGAACCTGGAAAATCTTACGGCAGTACTCCTCATCCGGCTTATCGCGAGTGGAGCCCAGCGCCGCCGCCGGCGTATAGGCCAGTTTATTCAGATAATCCTTGTTATACGCGCAGCCCTTCGGCGCGCCCTGCCTGGCGATAGCCTTCAGGTCTACAAAGTCTTCGTTCAAAATTCCGCGGGAACCGTGTCTGGCTCCATAGAGAGTTTCGATGCAATCATGCTCGAATACTTCTTCTATCACACCCACCAGGGATTGATTGATCACGGCCGTGGGACCGCCTGACTGGCCGACGACTGCATTGCCTTTCAACCTGCTCATATTATTTTCAATTCTCCTGTTCCTGTTACCATGTTCTTTCAATAAATCCGGTATCCACTTCCCCCTTCAAATACATCGGATGATTCATAATCTCCAGACACAAGGGAACCGTGCTCTTGATCGGTGAAATCTGATACTCCTCCAAAGCCCTCTTCATGCATGCGACGGCCTCTGACCGCGTCTTTTTGTGCACAATCAGCTTGCCGATCATCGAATCATAGTATGGCGAAATCCGATATCCCGAATAGGCGTGCGTATCCACCCGCACCCCCGGCCCCCCCGGAATCATATACCGATCAAGCTGCCCCGGGCAGGGAGTAAATCCTTTATACGGGTCTTCCGCGTTAATCCGGCATTCAATCGCCACCCCCTCCCGCGGGATATCCTTCTGGCGAAGCTTCAGCGTCTCCCCCGCCGCAATCCGAAGCTGCCACTGCACCAGATCCACGCCCGTAATCATTTCCGTCACAGGATGCTCCACCTGGATTCGCGTATTCACTTCACCAAAATAAAACTGCTTGTCCTTGCCCAGCAGAAATTCCGGCGTCCCCGCGTTCATATAATTGGCGGCTTTCACCA
>CAZOTP010000202.1:0-6505 GCA_964582655.1 uncultured Pirellulales bacterium
GGGCGGCAGAAATCCAGGCGGAAGTGCTGATCTAGGCCACCAAGGTGGACGGCGTGTATTCCGCGGATCCCTTCGTGGACCAGACGGCCACGCTGTTTGCCAATTTGACGTTTGCGGATGTCCTTCAGAACGACCTGAAAGTCATGGATCACACCGCGATTTCGTTATGCAAGGAAAACCATATCGATATCGTGGTATGCAATCTGTTAAAATCGGGAACGATGGCCAAAGTCGCGTGCGGCCAGGCCATCGGGACAAGAATTACGCAGAAGTAAGGCAGGAATACCGATGAGTGCAGAAGAGATTTCTTTGGAAGTCGAAGAAAAAATGGAAGGGGCGGTCAATTATCTCCGGAACGAATTCCGGACGATACGGACAGGACGGGCTTCGACGGCGCTGGTGGAAAATATCAAGGCGGAGTATTACGGAACTTCTACGCCTTTGAAACAGATGGCGAATTTATCGACGCCGGAATCCAATCTGATTGTGATTAAACCTTTTGATACATCCGTTATCAAGGAAATCGAAAAAGCAATCAAGGCATCGCCTCTGGGGATTCAGCCCAATACGGATGGCCGCGTGATCCGGCTCCAGGTTCCACCGCTGTCGGGAGAGCGGAGGCAGCAGTTGGTTCAGCAGATTAAACAAATGGCCGAGCAGGCGAGAGTGAATGTGCGAAATGCCCGCCGCGACGGCAACAAGCAGATGGACCAGGCCGAAAAGGACAAGGCGCTTTCGGAAGATGAACGGGACGAAGGCAAGAAAGAGCTGGACGAATTGACAAAGAAGTACATCGAGCAGATTGACGCGGTTCTGGACGCGAAATCCAAGGAAATTCTTGAGATTTGAAGTAAATTTAATCCAAGCGACGATGCAAAACAAAGCTTTCCGCGCGGAAGGCTTTTTTTAGGAACATACCTGGATGGATCCGATGGCAGGTTGTATGAGAAGTAAAATCGGGCAAACGGCGAAGTCATTCGGAATCCACTCTCTTATGGCATTCGGTTTGTGCTCCTGGATTGCATTGGCTGGATGCCAGCCTCCCCAGGCAACGGGAGGATTGCCATTGCCGGAGATAAGACCTGCCCAACATGCGTCGTTGAGGGGGACCAATCCCAAAATCGACCATGAACCCCCGTCTCCGGCAGAACCAGTCAAATCGTTTGAAGAGCGGGTGATTATTGTGGATGCCGGGCATGGCGGCAAAGATCCGGGGACCCAGGGCGGAAAAGGGATGACCAGATATCCTGAAAAAGTCATTGTGCTGCGAATCGCCAATTTGCTGGCGGAATCGCTGAAGCAGGATGGATTCCGCGTGATCATGACCCGCACAAGTGATCGGTTTGTGGAGCTGGAGGATCGAGCCTCCTTTGCGGAACGGTATAATGCAGATCTTCTGATTTCCATTCACTGCAATGCCAACCGTAAAAAAAATGTCTCTGGCGCAACGGTATATGTGAGCCGTTCCGCTTCGGCTCGAAGTGAACGAATTGCCAACCTTATGTGCGGCAGTATTTCTAGGGTTATTCCATGCACCGGTGTTGGAAGAGGAAATTATAAAGTTCTGGTCAATCATTCCAAGCCTTCCGTTCTGGTGGAATGCGGATATCTCACCAATCCCGGCGATGCCCGCCGTTTGAATCAGAGCGGATTTCAGGAAGATCTTGCCGAAGCGATGGCGGGGGCGATCCGCGACGCGTTTTCCCGGTGATTGTTATTTTGGCGGAATTTTTAATCCATAGATTGGGAAATTAATGCTATACAAAACGATGATGGTCCTGTTTATTTTGATGGCGAGTATGCCGACAAAGGGAGCAGATGAGTATTTAATCGCTGTACCCTTTACCCAGGTTACGCTGGAGGATTCCTTCTGGGCGCCGCGGATTGAGACCAACCGGACGAAGACCATTCCGTACGATTTTCAAAAATGCGAAGAAACCCATCGAATCCGGAATTTTGAGATTGCCGGCGGACTGGCGCGGGGGGAGCATGAAGGGAGTCATTTCAATGATTCGGACGTTTTCAAAGTTATTGAAGGGGCATCGTATTCGCTTTCGATCCATCCGGATCCCCGGCTTGAACAATACCTTGATGATTTGATCGCCAAGATTGCCGCAGCGCAGGAGAAGGATGGGTATTTATATACGGCAAGAACCATTGATCCTCAGAAAGTGGATGTCAGGAAATCGGGGCACAATCGATGGGCCTTTCTTATCGGGAGCCATGAACTCTATAACGTGGGGCATTTATATGAAGCGGCGGCGGCGCACTATCGTGCGACTGGTAAACGGACCTTGCTGGATGTGGCGACAAAGAATGCGGACCTGATCGACAGGGTGTTTGGCCCGGATATACTGCGCGATGTTCCTGGACATGAAGAAATTGAGTTGGCGCTGGTCAAACTCTACCATGTTACGAAGGATCGCAGGTATCTGGATCTGGCGGATTTTTTCCTGTCTGAACGCGGACGCGGAGAGTGCCGCAAGCTGTATGGTGAATTATATCAGGACCACAAACCAATAGGTGAACAGCAGGAAATAGTCGGCCATGCCGTACGCGCCATGTATTATTATGCCGGGGTGGCGGATGTCGCACGAATCACGGGCAATCGCGATTATTTGGAGGCTATGAACCGGTTATGGCAGGATATGATCTCCGGTAAATTATATCTTACCGGCGGTATCGGAGCGGTGCGAATAGGAGAGCAATTTGGGGCAAAATATGAACTTCCCAACGATACCGCCTATGCCGAGACCTGCGCCGCCATCGGAGTGGTGTTCTGGAGCCAAAGGTTGAATCTTCTGCATCGCGATGCATCCTATTTCGATGTACTCGAGAGGGTATTGTACAACGGATTGCTTTCCGGCGTATCACTGGACGGGGAGCGATTCTTTTATGTCAATCCGCTGGAGTCCGATGGCGTGGAACCGTTCAATATTGGAAAAGCGGAACGGCAGCCATGGTTTAATACGTCCTGCTGTCCGACGAATATGGCAAGGTTTTTGCCGTCGCTTGGCGGATATGTATTTGCAACCGACGGAAGGGACAACATTTATGTGAATCTATATGCGGCGTGTCAGGGCAAGATCACACTTTCCGATTCGGTGATGGAAATCCGGCAGCAGACACGTTATCCGTGGGAGGGCAAGGTGAAACTGGAGGTATCTTTCGGGGGCAAGGCTTCCATTAACCTCTATTTGCGAATTCCCGGGTGGTCGGGAGGAGAACCGGTTCCCGGCAATTTATATTTTTTTCAAGACAAACGGGAAGATCGGCAGGCGAGGGTGGTACTTCGTGTGAATGGAAAACCCCTCGATTCGTGGACATGCATAAAAGGATATACAGTTTTGACAGGAATTCAATCCGGCGATGTAATTGAACTGGATATGCCGATGCCTGTCCGGCAAATCGCGGCTCATCCCGAGGTCAAGGCGGATGTAGGAAAGATTGCTTTGCAGCGAGGCCCGATCGTATATTGCGTTGAGCAGATCGATCAAGCGGTCCCGCTGAATCAAATCCGAATTCCGTCGGATGCCGTCATGACGGATGAGTATCGGGGAGATTTATTGGGCGGGATCGTCGTGATTCGAGGTAAACTGGCTCCCGATACTTCCTTTATGGCGATTCCTTATTATGCGTGGAACAATCGCGGAGCGGGGGCTATGAAAGTCTGGCTGGATGCGAAATAAATCCATCTGTCCGGTGAGCAGAGTATCGCAAATGGTGTATAAAGAAAGGGGAACAAATAGTTTTTCGTCATGGAAAACCTATTTGTTCCTGTCCGCCGCCTGATTCCCATTTTATGAATGCTTGGTTCAGGCGATCTGTCGCTGCCGGCGCTTGGAATAGGCGCGATCAACGGCTTTCAGAAGATAATTCTCGCAAACGGCGTCCCATGTCATTTTGTGCGCCAAATCAAAGCCCTTTTCGATTCGCTGCCGTTTTTGTTCGTCGGAAACAGTCAATCGCTGAAAAATCTCTTTGGCGACAGATTCGCTGACGTTATATTCTATCTGATCCCGCTGGGATCGGTAAATCTGAAGGATGCTGGCGAGGTCTTTCGGAAGATCGGGGAGCTGTGTGTAATCGGCGACGATGAGATTTTCGGGGATGGCCGGGCCGGACGTGGCCCGGATGAAGCCCAGGCATCCACAGACGCCGCTCAGGACGCAGATGCCCCCGAAACTGAGAGATTCGAGCTGGGAGATCCCAAAGGGTTCGTAAATGCTTTGCCCCATTTCCACATCGCTGCCGATGCGAAGATCCATGAACTGCATGGTTTCCGGCATTCGATCCCCGCAGGAAACGCGATCCCACCCGAATTGATTCAAAAAAATGACTTTAATATTCCGGCTTCGTGTATTGAAAATCTGAACGGCGGTATAAAATTCCGCTTCTGTATCGGTCAGGTCGGCTCCCTTCTCACGGTGAGCGATGGGCCAGTGCCAGCCCTGTTCCATATGCTGTACCTGTTCCTGGCCGCGCCGGGGCAGGTCGCTGCTGAGAATGAAGAAAATGCCGGTTTTCTTCTGGACCTGAAAGATTTGCTCCAGATGTTCCAGAACTCTCAAATCACGCCAGATGGCTTTGCTGAGGCAGAGCCGGCTGACGTGCGTAAAAATATAGTCCGGGGCATATCCCAACAGCGAAACGGCATATCGCTGCAGCGTCTGTTTTTTCTCCTGTTTCTCATCCAGCGTGATTTCCCATGCCGGGATGCCGTTGTAACAGACATCGATCGGGCAGGCGTTGAACCGGGGATCGAGAAACAGCAGTTCCTGCCGAATGCCGTCGGAAACAGCGATGATGTTGTCGCAGTGACGGGCGGCATCGATGAGAACGTGACGGAAATGATCGGCCTGCGATCCGAAAATTTCAGGCAGGTAGAAATGATGCTCCTTCGCCCATCGATGAGCGTTGTAGAACATTGTGTCATGGCCGGGATGCGATTCGATAATTCTTCGAATCGTATGAACTTCATGGGCATAAAAAACCGTTTTAAAGGCACAAAGGGGATCCATCACGGCGGCCAGGGCGGTGGGCATCCCCATGTATTCGTGGGCGAAAATAATCCCGGGGTGTTCGGGTTTGGAAGCGCCGATGGCCCGGAGAGCGGCCAGCGCGGCGGGGGCCAGCTTTACATACTGCTCATATTCCCAGTCATTTTCATACCGAATGCTTTCAATCCCGAACTCTTCAAAAAGCCAGGCTTTGAACGCATTGACCGGATAAATGTTCGCCTGCCGGACATCGAGAAGCAGGGTTTCCGCTTCACAGGTGTTTTTTCCGGAGGGATCGGAAAATCGCCGAATTCCATAGACGATGGAAACACCGTATTTTCGCTCCACTTCCGAAAGAGCCAGGCCAAAGGGGTGTTTCGTTTTGCCATCCATCGAGGAAAAAAGAATTTGCCCCTGCGGTCCCAGCCTCTGGGGATCTTGGATTGCATCCGGCAGGAGCGGGCCGACAATAATCGAACGTTCGGTTTCTTTTTGATATGTGCCGGATGTGAGCATGCCTTCCAGCACGGTTCCGATTCCCCCCCTCTTTTCCCTGGCTTCATGCGTTACATGGATAATCGTTTTTTTACGACGCAAAGCAGTCCTCCTGTGTTAAATCGCGTCGATCTCAACTCCATTCAATTATAATGAATAAAAAACACGAAGGCCAAAAAAACTCTTTAAAAATTTCAGATTATTTTTTTGCGATTCCCCCAGACTATGCAAATTTTCCATGTTCTCAAGGTTATCCGACGTTTTTTCAGTTCTCGGACGCAAAAAAAGTCATGGTACGACCGGAACCTTGTGGTATAATACCACTCATATCATATTATATGCCGTATTTATGAGTAAAAAGAAACCTGAAAACAAATCTACGGAAACGCCCTTCAGCCCGACCATCAAAAACAAGAAGGCGCACTTCAACTACCAGATTCTGGAGAAGCTGGAAGCGGGGATCGCTCTGCAGGGGACCGAGGTAAAGACCCTTCGGCAGGGGCAGGCGAATCTGGAAGAGGCGTTCTGCCGCATCCGGGAGAACGAGCTGTTTCTAATCGGCTGCAACATCCCGGTGTACGCCCATGGAAATCTGATGAACCACGATCCTCTTCGGATTCGGAAGCTTCTGGTCCATAAGCGGGAAATCAAGAAACTCCAGAGCAAGGTCCTCCAGAAGGGCTTTACGCTGATTCCGCTGCGGATATATTTCCTGCGGGGACGAGCCAAAGTGGAGGTGGCTGTCGCTCAGGGAAAGACTTTTGCGGACAAACGGGAAAAAATTCGGGATCGGGATGTCAAACGGGATGTGCAGCGGCAGATGCGGAAGTACAACAAATAAAAATGCGGATTTTACTCCTGATCGGAAGGAAAACCGGCAAATTCGCTTGACGGGCTGTACCCTGTTTGTTATAAACCCTGACACCATGCGGGCGTAGCTTAATGGTAAAGCCCCCGCCTTCCAAGCTGGCCATGTGAGTTCGATTCTCATCGCCCGCTGTTGTTAATCC
>CAZOTP010000203.1:0-6500 GCA_964582655.1 uncultured Pirellulales bacterium
CCCTCGACTCGCACCCGCTCATGTAGCCTATACCGTTTCGCCCAGAACAACTGGCACCGGTCGATCAGAAGTTTCGCCTGCGCACAGTGCGCCATGAAATAAATCGGCGAGGCAAACACCAGAACATCCGCCGCCCGGATCTTCTCATACAGCCCCCGCATGTCATCCTCGATCACGCACCGCCCCAGCTGCTGGCACGCATCGCAGTGCGTGCAGGGAAGTATCCGGTACTCCGACAAGCTCACCTTTTCCACCCGCACTCCTTCCCCGCTCGCCCCTTGCAGGCATGCATCCAGCAGCAAATCCGTATTCCCGCCCGCACGCGGACTGGTCGAGATGCGCAGCACATACAATTCCGCCATAACAGGCCTTTCCTCGCATCGATCCCCCCGCCCCGGGCTCAGTATCCCAGAATCGCCCTCAAACACAATCAAAATCGGCTTGCCTACCCCCCCACTATCCGCCGGCCTCTCCGCGGGCGCGACGCTCCAGACCCCAAATCCCCAAAACAAATCCGACCGGAAAACCGTGTCCGGCTTTACGGTCGGATAACAGATGCAAAATCCGCGTGTCTCTCTCCTGCCGACCCGTTTTCAAAGTACGCGTATAGAAACCCTGCCTTCTTCTCTCTCCGCCCCGCTTTCCCCGCTTCCCTGCCGCCCTCGTACGGGAATCCCTTCCCATCCTGGAATACTGCCATTATTCCGTTCTTATACGCCGATCATGCGCTCTTCCGCGACCACGCGCAGCTTATCCAGCGCCTTGTTTTGAATCTGCCGGATCCGCTCCTTGGTTAATCCCAGCTTCTCCCCCACTTCCTTGAGCGTCAGCGGCTTCTTGTCGGACTCATCCAGGGAATATCGCATCCGAACCACGGTTTCCTCGATTTCAGACAAATCGGCCAGATTCTGCCGGAGAATCGCCTGAACGTCGTCCACGAGTCCGTCACGATCGTCTTCGCGGCGGGTCTCGATAAAATCATCCCTCTCCAGGCTCAGGTCCAGCTGCACCGGAAACAGCCGGTGATACCGGAAGCTTTGTTTAGCAACCCGCGAAAAACTCTTCAATATCGCCCGGCAGGCGTACGTGCTGAATTTCAATCCTCGGCCGCAGTCGAATTTCTCCGTCGCCCGAAGCAGCGCCATGCTCCCTTCGCTGATCAAATCCGGAAATTCCAGATGCGTGGAATCGATCCGCTTCGCCATCGAAAGAACAAGTCCCAGATTCCCTGATACGATTTTCGACCTCGTGTCCTGCTGCATCTGGTACCACTGCAGCAGCTCTTCCGCGTCATGGGAATCCCACCGCGATTTTCGAAGCATCCGCTTGCGAATCTGGCAAAGTCGGTGACGGGCGTAATTCATCTGCAAAAACAGCGCCTCTTCCTCTCGTTGTTTCAGCGTTTTGCCCGGAAGAATATCGATCACAACATCCAGGATCGGCTTCATCAGCGTCGGCTTGCTGAACCGGCTGTCCGGCATATATGCGATCGGTTCGGTCATGATGCTTTCAAGCTGTTGGCGTTGATGAGCCGGCAGCTCCATTCGCTCGATTTTCGCGTGCAAGGCATTCGGTATCGTATGTTTAGGCTCGCGTCTCATGGCACACCTCCTGGTAAACTTGTCTTGTTTCACATATGGGAGAATTAGCAATTTCTGTGCCAATCCATGAAAATCACGGATATAAAAAATATAAACTTTTTATTAACAATGCCTTATGATTCTTCTCACAACCTGCCGCCGCCCCGACATCTGCGGCTTTCTTCCATTTGAGACATACTGGAAGAAAATGATACATATAAGATACATTTTTTACGGCCCTCTACCCCTCAAACTAGGAAAAAACATATAATTAATCGTAAAAGAGCGATGTATCAGTATTCCGAATGTCTCATTATCTATTATTTAGACACATCCATTTTGCAAAGTGTTTCCCGGGAAAATTATAACATACTGTCAATAAATAATATAGAATTTATTTTTTGCGGACACCTCCCTTTCGAAGCATCTCTTCCATTACAATGTCTCAATAAAATGATACACAAAATTCCTCTTTCAAAACCTGACTGAATAAAAAATTTTTATAACCTTTTATTTATTAAATACTTATAGATTTTCTTTTCCGTGGTATCCCCTTTGCTTTCTTCTCCTCCCAGTGGTTCATGATTCCGATTGTCTTTTGCAATAAGGAATAAAAACATGTGTTCCACAGCCATGCACTGCGAACGGTATATGAAAAAACTGCTGGAACTCAGCTCCCAGATGCTGCACTTGGCCGACCAGGCCGATGCCGAAGCAGCCGACTGCGTCCAATTCCGGATTCTCCTTGGAAACGTTCGGGACTCTGCGTATAAAATACGAACGATGGTGGACAAGGAAATGATGATGTTGGAAAACCTCAAAGCCGGAAAATAATCCCGGTCGGCATCGCTTTCCCGTTCCCGGAAACATGGATTGAAACCCGCAGCGAATGATTGGATTAACGCAGGAGACCCCTCATGTGGGATTATACCGATAAAGTCAAAGACCATTTTTTTCATCCCCGAAACGTCGGAGTGATTGAAAATCCCGATGGCGTCGGACAGGTCGGCTCTCTCGCCTGCGGCGACGCCCTCAAGCTGATGTTCAAACTGGATCCAGAGGGCCGAATTGCGGATGTCAAATTCCAAACCTTTGGCTGCGGAAGCGCCATCGCCTCTAGCTCCGCCCTCACCGAATTAATCATGGGAAAAACCCTGGACGAGGCCCTTCGCATCACCAACAAAGACATCGCCGACTACCTCGGCGGACTTCCCGAACAGAAAATGCATTGCTCCGTCATGGGACGGGAAGCACTCGAAGCCGCCATCGAAAATTACCGTACCGGAAAAGTCGGAAAACCCCATCAGCTCGAAGGAACCGTTATCTGCACCTGCTATGGCGTTACGGAAAACGAAATTCGTCGCGTCGTCCGGGAAAACGCCCTCAAAACCGTCGAGCAGGTCACCAACTACTGCAAAGCCGGCGGAGGATGCGGAGGATGCCATGACGATATCCGACGAATCATCCGCGAAGAAGCGGGCCAGGCGGTCGCCAAAACCGAAATACCCCTCCGCCCCGCGAAACTCACCAATATCCAAAAAATCCAGTTGATTCAGCGAACCCTCGATGAACAGGTCCGACCCGCCCTCCAGGCCGACGGAGGCGATCTGGAACTCATCGACGTCGTGGACAACCGCGTCCTGGTCGCCCTGCGCGGAATGTGCTCCAAATGCCAGGTCGCCGAATTCACCATCGCCGAAGTCGTTCAGGCCAGACTCCGGGAGTTTGTCAGCGAAGATATTGTCGTGGAAGAACAAAAATCATGAAGAACATCTATCTGGACAACAACGCCACCACACGAATCGATGACCGCGTTCTCGAAGCCATGATCCCCTACCTCACCGAGCAGTATGGCAACGCCTCCAGCATGCACCAGTTTGGCGGCCTGCTCAAGCATCGCATCGACGAAGCGCGAGAAGACATCGCCTACCTCCTCGGCGCTGAACCCCAGGAAATCGTCTTCACCAGCGGCGGAACCGAAAGCGACAACTGGGCCATCAAGGGAATCCTCGCCTCCAACCCCGAAAAAAAACACATCGTCACCACCCGCGTGGAACATCCCGCCGTCCGCGGAACCTGCAAACACCTCCAATCCCAGGGGTTCCGCCTCACCGAACTACCCGTCAACCACCTCGGACAGCTCGACCTCGACGAGTTAAAGCAGGCCGTCACCGACGATACCGCCCTGGTCAGCATCATGTACGCCAACAACGAAACCGGCGTGCTCTTCCCCATCGACCAGATCGCCGAAATCGTCAAATCCAAAGGCTGCATCCTTCATACCGACGCCGTCCAGGCCGTCGGAAAACTCCCCATCGATCTCCGGCGCACTCCCATCGACCTGCTCAGCATGTCCGGCCACAAACTCCACGCCCCCAAGGGCGTCGGCTTTTTGTATGTCCGCCGAGGCACACGCATCGCCCCCTTCATAATCGGAGGCCACCAGGAATCCGGACGACGCGCGGGAACCGAAAACGTCGCCTCGATTGTCGCGCTGGGAAAAGCCTGCCGGCTCGCCAAAGAGGCGCTCCACGACGAAAACACCCGCGTCCGCGCCCTGCGGGACCGGCTCGAACGCGGACTCCTCGAACATTGCCCCGATGCCCGCGTCAATGGCGACCCCCTCAACCGACTCCCAAACACCACGAATATCAGTTTTGAGTACGTCGAAGGCGAAGCGATCCTCCTCATGCTCGACAAACTCGGCATCGCCGCCTCCTCCGGCTCCGCCTGCACCAGCGGCTCCCTCGAACCCTCCCACGTCCTCCGCGCCATGGGAGTCCCCTTCACCGCCGTCCATGGCTCCATCCGTTTCAGCCTCAGCCGGTTCACCACCGACGAAGAAATCGACATCGTCCTCCGCGAAACCCCCCCCCTCATCCGAAGGCTCCGTGAAATCTCCCTGTTCTCCCCCCAGTCCGACAAAACCCTCCAGGCCCCCGCCGAACGAAAACCGCAAATCCGACTCACCCCCAAATAAGAGCCTATCCCGCGTACCCTGCGCTGCAAGCGGGCGAGTACATCCTTCGCAAAGTATCTTTCTATTTGCGATACCTTTGCGTAACTTCATAAATACCGACATCTTATGTCGAATAACCGCACTTTGGCACGTCCCGGATTTTTTCTTGTTGCGCCGCCTTTTTTCTTGTATAATAATGTATTCTTAAAATCGCGTCTCATCATGGATTTCGAATCGGGAAAAATTAATAAAAGAGAAAAGGAGCATTGCCATGATTTCGAAAAAAAACGGTTTGGCGTTTGCCATTGTGTTCGGTTTGCTTCTTGCGGGTTGGTGTCCTCCCGTATGGGCTGATCTGACAGACAACCTCCTCGCCTACTGGAGATTGGATGAAACACAGGGCTTGGTTGCCGAAGATTCTTTCGCCGCCCACGACGGCTCTCTGACCAACGGACCTGCCTGGACCGCAAGTCCCGCAGGCGGTGCGATTGTATTGGATGGCACGGATGATTATATTCTGGTACCCGCCGGCAGCGGAAGCGATTTTGATTTTGGGCCTGACCTCTTCACCCTGTCGGTCTGGTTCAAAACCACCGCCGATTCCGATCAGACCCTTCTGGCATCTCCCGGCAAGAGTCCCAATCCCGGTGATTATTACCGGCTGGATATTCTCAGCTCCGGTCGCGTTCGCTTCGAATACGCCACCTATGATGTGCAAACCATGATTTCCCCTCTGGCCTACAACGATGGCCTTTGGCATCATGTCGCGGCGGTCCGAAATGACGTCAAAATGGGAAAAGTGTACGTGGATGGCGTCCTCGTAGCCGAAGATACCGACAACACCGGCGGTATCTTCACGGGCATTCAGGCCAACGACAACCTCTATATCGGATGTTACAAACCCGCCAACAGCCATTTTCAAGGCGCCCTGGATGAAGTGCTGGTGTATCGACGCGCTCTTTCACAGGACGAAGTGATGCAGTTATTCCATACGGGACTTGCTGCGATGGTTTCCCTGGAAATCCTCGGCCCCGATCAGGTCGCCGAAAATTCCTCCGCATCCTACAAAGCCATCGCCCATTACGACGACGGCTCCACGAGCGATGTAACCTCCTCTGCTCTTTGGACGGTCGATCCCGCAGGCTTCGCTTCCATCAACTCCTCCGGCCTCCTTACAACCGCCGACATCGAAAAATTTCAGAACCTCACCCTCACCGCCTCCTACACCCGTCAGGGTATCACCGTCGAAGACTTCAAAGCCATCACCATTTTTGCTGTCTGTCCATCTGGATTCGCTTTGCAGTTTGACGGTGTGAATGACTATGTTTTTATTCCCGCTAATGTTTCAGAAACAAAATATACCTTGTCCTTGTGGTTCAGAACTACAGATCCTTATGCCGGGATTATTGGCATTAGCAAAGGCTGGGAAAGCTATGATCGGGAAATATTCCTGTCAAACGGAAATCTGTGTGCAAGACTTTGGCAGGAGCAAACAATTAAAACTACAGGTCAGAACTATGCGGATGGCCAGTGGCATCATGTTACCCATGTTTATGGAACCGATGTGGGTGGACAGAAATTATACGTGGATGGCAAAGAAATGGCCAGCGGATCGAAATCCAGTTCAAATTTTGACTTTGAGACAGAAATAAAAGTAGGATGGGCAAAAAGTGCTGTGAATGATTATTTCAAAGGATTTATTGATGAGTTACGGGTTTGGAATCGGGCTTTAACTTTAGAAGAAATAAAAGAGAGTATGCATATACCCCTTTCATTGGAATCGCCGGAACTTTACGGATACTGGAATTTCGATGAAGGGAATGGGCAAGTTGTACATGTTATATCTGGGAATGGACAAGATGGCTATCTTGGTTCAAATCCAAATCCTGATGATAACGATCCTCAATGGGTCGCTTCCGACGCCCCCGTCGGCATCTGCACGCCTTACATCATCGCCGTCC
>CAZOTP010000204.1:0-6477 GCA_964582655.1 uncultured Pirellulales bacterium
CAAGCTGGCCATGTGAGTTCGATTCTCATCGCCCGCTGTTTTTAATCCCTTGCTGCTAAGTAAATTAGAAATAGGGAACCGGGAGGACAAAACCGCTTAATAATGTGATATTTATCACACGCCAAACCGATTGTTTTTGTTAGTATTGTATGAAAAATCTATAACCATCGGACGCAAGACATGAGCCATTACATCGTACTGGTCAAACAAGTGCCGGATGTAACGCAGATCACCGATAATGCATTTGATCCGGAGTCGGGCAATCTTATGCGGGGCAAACTGCCCAGCGTGATTAACGAGCTGGACAGCCAGGCTTTTGCTTTTGCCCGGCAGATGCGATGTCTGGACAGTTCGGCGGAAACAAAGCTGATAGCGTTAAGCATGGGTCCCCCCATGGCCGAAGATGTGCTTCGTTATTGTTTAAGCCGCGGGGCGGATCAGGCCATTCTCTTGACGGATCGGGTACTGGGCGGCGCGGATACCTGGGCAACAGCGAATCCTCTGGCTTTTGCAATCCGAAAAATTGTCCGTGATATTTTAAACGGAAGTCAGGATTACTATATCGTTACGGGAATGCAGTCTGTGGATGGAGATACCGCACAGGTGCCGGCCCAGATTGCGGAAGAATTAGAGGTTCCCTGCATCGCCTATGCGACGGGGATCGAGCGGAATCACAACCAGTTTGAGTTTACACGGATTATCAGCGGGGGCAGCCAGGTGGTTACGACAAAGACCATGCCGGCCGTGGTGACCGTGGCAAAATATGAATTTACGACATTCCCGACATTTGCGGATACCCGAAGGGCGAATAAAACGCCTTTGACGGTATGGTCGGCTGATGATGTCAAGCCGACGGCGGTGGGGGTGAAGGGTTCCAAGACTCGCGTGGTTCGGGTATTTCCCCCTCCTAAAACCAGCCGGAAATGCCACAAAGTGGAGAATGTGTCGGAATTTGCCGAGTTAATCAAAAAATCATTTAACAGCGGGAATGGAAAATCGGCCGCCAGTCAGCGTATCGATACCCAATATTTACTTCCCGCCAAGCGGCAAAATCCTTTTGATCGCCGATTTGAGTGTACGGACAAAGAATCGCAGGTCCTGATTGATCTGGCGAAACAGCTTCGCGGGCTGGGAGTAAGCGACGTATCGCAAATCACTGATTCTGTCCGGGAAACGCTGGTAGCAGCCCAGGGAGAGAAGAAGGTCCCTGCCTCGACGCTGGATAATATGCTTTCGGCATTTAGGGCAAATACGCCTTCTTACCATGGGGAAGTCTGGGTGGTTGCGGAGCATGACGGGGAAAGCGTGACCAATGCGACGCTGGAATTGACGGGAAAGGCCCGCGAGCTGGCGGATTCGCTGGATACCCGCGTGGGCGTGGCGCTGGCAGGGAAGAAAGTGTCCCATATGACCGGGGCGCTCATCGCCGGCGGGGCGGATAAGGTTTATGTTATTGAGCATGATCTGCTGGAGCCTTTCGATCCCGCCGCACACCGCAAGGCGGTTGCGGATTTAATCGAGAAGCATTGGCCCCAGATCGTTCTGTTTGCGGCAACGCCTCAGGGACGCGTCCTGGCACCGATGATTTCCTACCGCGTGGGCTGCGGGTTGACGGCGGACTGCACGGGACTGGATATTCGAGACAGCAGCCGCAAGGCGGAAATCGCTGTGCTGATGCAGACGCGTCCGGCGCTGGGCGGGAACGTGATGGCGACGATCTGCACCAAGGATTCGCGGTGCCAGATGGCGACGGCTCGCCCCGGTGTAATGAAGAAGATGGAACCGGACGCCTCGCGGAAAGGGCAGATTGTAACCCACTCGGTGTCTCTGACCGAGCAGGATGTAAGTCTGAATATCCTGAAAACGGAAACAGGGCATGGAGCCGTCAATTTCCACGCCGGCGTGATTGTTTCCGGCGGGCGGGGGATTCCGGGTAAGGCCGTGTTCGATACCCTGCTGAATGATTTATGCGGAGCGGTAAAGAAGGGCCTGCCCGGAGCGACTGTGGAGCGAGGAGCATCCCGTGCCGCCGTGGAGCAGGGGTATATCGACCGAATTCATCAGGTGGGACAGACGGGAACCGCGGTTGGTCCGGAAATTTACATTGCCTTGGGCATCTCGGGAGCGATTCAGCATATGATCGGCGTGGCAAACACGCGAACGATTTTCGCCATCAACAACGATCCGCATGCCCCGATTCTCAAACAATGCGATTATTATATGATCGGCAATGCCGAGGATCTTGTACCCAAACTGGTTCAAACTCTGGGAGCCAATTAAACGTGATACGCGCGAATGAAAAGTTGATGCATGTTCCGGTTTTGATTGTCGGTGCAGGTCCTGCGGGACTGGCGGCAGCAATCACCCTGAAGAAGAACAATCCCGATCTGGATGTTTGCGTGCTGGACAAGGCTATGGAACCCGGGAATCATAATCTCTCCGGTGCAGTGCTGGATGAGCGTCCGCTGGCCGAATTGCTGGATCCGGTGCTGCCGGACTGGCGGAGTTCCGACGATGCAAAAACCGTCCTGAGCCGCAAGGTCATGCAGGACAATGTCTATCTGTTTCTGGGCAAGAACTTCAAAATCAGCATGATGCCTGCCATTCAGGCCGCGAAACTGTTGCATCTGGGCTTCGGACAGATGGTGCATGCCGGCGATACGATAGTATCAATCAGCCAGTTGACGCGGTGGCTCAGCAGGGTGGCGCAGAAACTGGGTGTGGAACTGATGTATGGATTTTCGGCGGCGAAAATCAATTATGACGCATTGACCGGTCTGGCGACAGGCGTTACGCTGGCGGATCAGGGGCTGGATAAACACGGGCAGAAACAGCAGAATTACGTTGCCGGGGAAACCATAACGGCGGATGCGGTGATTCTGGCGGAAGGATGCCTGGGTCTGCTGACCGAAGAATTTGTGCAGAAGGCGGGTTTGAGGCGGAAATCGCATGCCCTGTTTTCCGTGGGAGTAAAGGAAATCATCGAAGTTTCACCGGAGCAGTATCAGCGGTTCGGCGACAACCGGGTGGTGCATGCGATGGGCTATCCGATCTGGACTCCTCTGGTGGGACCGGGGATGTTCGGGGGCGGGATTCTGTATTCCATGGGGGAAAACCGGATTGCGGTGGGGAGGATTATCGGGCCGGACTGGAAATCCGCGGAATTCAATCCGCTGGATCCCCGGGGGCGATTCAAATACCATGCCATCATAAAATCGTTTATCGAAGGCGGTACCGTTGTCGAAGCCGGGGCCAAGATGATTCCGGAAGGGGGGTTCCATGCGATTTCACGCGACCCCCAGAGCAACGCCGTCGGCAAGGGGAATGTCGCGATTCTGGGTGACAGCGCCGGATTTGTGAATATGCTGAAAATCAAGGGGTTGCACAACGCAATCGAGTCGGGCATGCTGGCCGGTCGGGCGGCAGGTCAGTATGTAAATTCACCGGAAAAAATTGCTTCGGAATATACAAAACTGCTAGATGGCAGCAACGTCTATCGGGAGATGTGGTCGGCAAGAAATTTCCGGCAAACTGTAGCAAAATTCGGAAATTCTGTTGGCATGCCTCTTTCAACTCTGGGCGGTTTGCTGCCTGCATTTGAGGTGGAACCGGATTATAAGGCGATGACGCCTGCACATTATCCGTTGCGGAACGAAAAGCCGTTTGACAAGGATGCTTTTACCGCCATGGCGAAGGTGCAGCATCGGGAGGAACAGCCTTGTCATTGCGAAGTTCGCGACCCGAATATTTGTGAAACACGCTGCAAGGAAAAATATGGTTCAGTGTGCCTGGAATCGCTTGGGCGGCCCTGTGTGACTTTCTGCCCGGCCGGGGTGTATGAAATGATTCAAGGGCGAATGAAGGCGGCCAATCCCTCCAATTGCCTGCATTGCAAAACCTGCCAGAATAAGTGTCCTTATGACAATCTCCGGTGGCATATCCCGGAAGGTTCGGGCGGCCCCCGCTACAGATCAATGTAACGGCTTTTGTATTCCGACCTAATTTTTGTTTTCTGCTATAGCATGAAGGCCCAGGTGTTCAGGAGGACTTTATGGCAGAGAAAATCCAATCTGATCTGGTGGCGGCGATTCTGACGCTTTCTCAGGGAGTAGATACACTGAACCGGATGCTTCGGCAGACGTTGACGCTGTCTGTGGATGCCAACGGCCAAAAAATCCCCGATAGTTTTATTCCCAAACTGCCTCTAGACACCACGGAGCGGTTTTCCCAGTGGAAGCAGAAACTTGATTCCGAGTGATTCTTCCGATTGGTAAATCAAATCGCGCTACATTAGGGCGCAACATCCACGGATTGATTAAAACTGCCAAAGGTGAGCCCAAAGGAGACAGGGGAACCCTGATTCCCGATGGCATCATTTTTAATCGCAATCTTAAAGGTGCACTTTTCCAGATCAAAACTGGCGGAAGAAACCGCGATGGCGGTACTTTGAGGTTTTTGGTATTTGAAGGACCATTTATCCCCAACGCGAACCAAGTTTGACGGCGGAATGGTGACCGAATAAGTACCCCATGTGATAGTAACACCTGAAGAGGTCATGTCAGCGGATGTGTTCTGGACTGCCAGCTCTCCCTCCACGGAGAGTGAATCGGAGTTTCCTCCGGCAGGCCCGGCGGTGAATTTGCATTTTGTAACACGCAGGGCGTTTTCCACACCAACCAGGAACTGGATAGGAACCGGTTTGACGCCGTTGGCTATAACCTCCGAAGCCGATGCCGTTTGTGAAAAGGGTCCCGCGCTGAGAGTGATATCCACAGGCGCTTGAATATCGGAGAAATCCACATTTTTTCCGACGGCGGTAAACGAGCCTTTACTGAAATCCAGCGTCATCGCCACGATTTCATCGCCTGAATATTTATAGGTATATTTGGGATTGCTGCCGCTCTGTTTGAACAGGGCCGAATGGGTGTCGATAGTGTGCGACCAGGGGCCAATCTGGAGGAGAATAGAATCCGCGGCGGCAAGATCATCCGTGCTGCATTCGCTTCGCCCGGTAAGGGAGAAACTGTCGTAGGCGATCCCCCCGGCAGGGCGGATTTTGCCCGCTTTCAGAGTGAATTTATTCAAAATCAGGCCGGTATATTCGTAGGCGCCCATATCCGCGAAAGCGTAGTGAATTCGATTGTTTCCTTCGAAATCCGTTTCGTTGACGGCGGCGACAAAGTTTGGATCGCCTTTTTCAACAACGAGTGATCCGGCCGTTAAATGATAGTCGCCGTCAATCCATACATCATCCGAGAAATCTTGCGGGGTGCCGCTGTCATCCCAAATCCCTTCCTGAACAAATGTCGGGTCCGTATCCATATTGCCTTTCCCCCAAATCAGCGAACTTCCCGATTCTGCAAATACTCCTTTCTTTCCTCCCTGAATGTCGCTGAAGGAGATCGCGATGGAAGTGGCTCCCATTTCGCTCCGTAAAGCAATCTGCGATCCCTGGGAAGCATCATTGTTCCATAGGATGCAGTTTGTCACAGAAGGATCGCTGTCGCGATAGCAGCAAATAGCTCCTCCCATCTCCGCGATATTTCCGGCCAATGTGCAATTTTGGATAATGGGATTGCTGCGGTCATAACAGTAGAAAACACCCCCATAATAGGATTGATTCCCTGTAAACAGGCAGTCGCGCACGGTTACTCGGTCATAGCAGGCATATGTATAAATCGCACCTCCATCACTGCCGGCGTAATTCCCGGAAAAATAACATCGTTCAAGGATTGCATGTTGGCCCGGGGACCACAAAACGACGGCGCCTCCATAACCGTTTGCGTGATTGTCAAGAAAATCGCAGTCTCGAAGAATCGGCTGGGCACCTCCGGAACTCCACAGGGCGGCACCGCTGCCGCCTGTGTTTTCCCGAAACGTGCAGTGTTCGATAACCGGCGCCGCCTGATCCCCGAATACAAAGATTCCCGCCGCCAGTCCGCCTTCGTTTTGCCAGATGAGACATCGATCGAGGGTAGGGCTGGCGTTGCGGATAAAAATTGCGCCGCCGGAAGGCTGGATATTTCCCGGTTCCAGCTCGGTATCCGGGCTGTAACCGGCGGCAATGGTGATGCCGCGAAGGACGGAGTTGACCGTCTCATTCGTCTGAAAAATAAATCCCCGCTTCGGGCTGGCGGAACTGCCCCAGTTAAAAATAATCGTTCCATTTACAATATTCGGATCATCCGGATCGGTACTGCGAACGGTAATCGTTTTTCCTTTGAAATCGATTCCCTCGGGGGTTCCGCTGGCGTAAATCCCGGGCTGGACGACAATTTCATCCCCCGGAGAAACAGAGTCGATGGCGCTCTGAATGTCTTCGAAGTCCGCCAGACCGGAAGGATCTACAATATAGGTCGCTGCCTGACAATTAGAAGAAAACCACCCCAGGAAGGTTCCGAACAGGAAAAAATAAAAGATTCCGTAAGCGTTCACTAGAAAATCCATTTTATGTAAAAGCCTGTCCATGTCCGATAA
>CAZOTP010000205.1:0-6448 GCA_964582655.1 uncultured Pirellulales bacterium
CCCCACCACAATCCGCCCCCCAAACCGCCCCGGCCGCGCGTCAAACCACTCCAGATCCTCCATCGCCCGCGTTCCCACCACCGCCTGCCGTACCCCGATCTCCAGAAGCTGCCCCACCGTCTCCTCCGTGCGGATTCCCCCGCCCGTTTCCACCTGCAAATGCGTCTGGCGTACAATCTGCTCGATCACCTTTTTATTATGCATCGTCCCCTCCTTCGCCCCGTCCAGATCCACCACGTGCAGCCACTTCGCCCCCTCCGCCTCGAACGCCTGCGCCTGCGCCACCGGATCGTCCCCATAGTCGATCTGCCGTTGGTAATCCCCCTGCAGAAGCCGAACGCATTTCCCGTTCCGCAAGTCAATCGCCGGAAATAAATCCATCGCTCGTCATTCTTCCTTGGAGTGATTGTTCTTGTAGGTGACCACGCCCGCCGGCTCCACCCACTTCTTGCCCCCGGATTTCGTCACGATATCCGCCGCCTCTTTCGGATCGTCCGTCATCAGGAACAGATTCAGATCCTCCGGTGCAATCGTCTTTTCCTTCAGCATCATATGCTGGATCCACTTCACCAGCCCGCCCCAGAACGCCGACCCCATCAGAATCACCGGGAACCGCGCCATCTTCAGCGTCTGAATCAGCGTCAGCGCCTCGAAAAACTCATCCATCGTCCCGAACCCGCCCGGCAGGATGATAAACGCCTGCGCATACTTCGTGAACATCATCTTCCGCGCGAAAAAATACCGGAAACTCAGCGACAGGTTCTGGTACTCGTTGGGAATCTGCTCGTGAGGCAGATCGATATTCAGCCCCACGCTTTTGCCCCCCGCCTCTTTCGCTCCCTTGATCGCCGCCTCCATGCTGCCCCCGCCTCCTCCCGTAATCCCCGCGTATCCCGCCCGAACCATCTCCGCCGCTGTCTCCTCCGCCAATCGGTAGAAAACGCTGCTCGGTTCCGTCCGCGCCGATCCGAAGATTGACACCGCCGGTCCCAGCCGGCTGAGCTCCTCGAACCCTTCCACAAACTCCGCCATAATCCGGAATATCCGCCACGTCTCTTGGCTGAAATCGCCTTGAATTACCATGCAATCACTCCTTGCCCTGTTCGGCTTCGTTTTCGCCGCCCGCTCCCGCAAAGCGGGATAACCTACCATACATCGGCTCCCGGGGCAATATTTTAACAGCTTTCATGGAAACCCTTGCTTTTATCCCCGTTTTTTCTTAGGGTAGTTGCACTCCGGGTGTATCGTCTATGAAACAGAACTGTATATCACGCGTGGGATTAGGGTATGACCTGCATCGGCTCGTTCCCGACCGAAAGCTGATTCTTGCCGGCATCCAAATCCCCTATGAAAAAGGCCTCGCGGGCCACAGCGATGCCGATGTTGTCCTCCACGCCGTCATCGACGCCATGCTAGGCGCCGCAGGCCTGGAAGATATAGGCCAGCAGTTCCCAGATACCGACCCCGCCTATAAAGACATTGACAGCAAGGACTTACTGAAAATCACCTGCGAAAAAGTCTCCCGCGCCGGCTTCACCCCCGTCAACCTCGACCTGACCATCATCGCCGAATCACCCAAGCTGAAAAACTATAAACCCTTGATGAAAAATAAGTTATCGGAACTTCTGGGCCTCCCTCCCCACGCCGTCTCCGTCAAAGCCAAAACCAACGAAACCCTGGGCGAACTGGGACAGGGACTCGCCATCGCCTGCCATGCGATGATCTCCCTCACCGAGGCACACTCCGAAACCATCTGACCGGAATCAGGAAAGTAAGGAACGTATGTCATTTCGACTCTACAACACATTGACCCGCCAGAAAGAATTGTTCGAACCCGTCACCCCCGGCAAAGCGGGCATCTACGTCTGCGGCCCGACCGTCTATAAGGAAAGCCACATCGGCCACGCCGTAGGCCCTGTCATCTTCGACGCCCTCAAAAAATACCTCACCTTCAAAAACTTCGAAGTCAAACTCATCATCAATATCACCGATGTCGATGACAAAATCCTCATCGAAGCCGCCCGCCTGAAAATCGACCCCGCCGACCTCGCCAGACAGGTCAGCCAAAGCTACTTCCAGGCCCTCGAAGCCCTCGGCGTGGACAGCATCGACCAGTTCCCCCGCGCCACCGAACATATCGAACACATTATCGAGATGATCCAGAAAATCGCCGAACGCGGCGCCGCCTATCAGGTCGGAGGCGATGTCTATTTCGACGTCTCCAAATCCTCCGACTATGGCAAACTCTCCAACCGCCGCAGCGAAGACCAGCTCGAAGGCTCCCGCCAGCTCAGCGGCGCCGAAAAACGAAACGCCGCCGATTTCGCACTCTGGAAAGCCGTTCCCCCCGACGAACTGGGCTGGGACTCCCCCTGGGGACGGGGACGGCCCGGTTGGCACATCGAATGCTCCGCCATGAGCATGAACTACCTCGGCGAAACCTTCGATATCCATGGCGGCGGCATGGACCTGATCTTCCCGCACCACGAAAACGAAATCGCCCAGTCCGAAACCGCCACCGGAAAACCCTTCGCCAAATACTGGATGCACAATGGCCTCACACGCGTCCGCACCAAAGCCGCCGGCAGCGAATGGAAAACCGAAAAAATGAGCAAATCGCTCGGCAACATCAAGCCCATCCGCGAGCTGCTCCAGGAATATCCCGCCCCGGTCCTCCGCTTCTTCCTGCTCAGCACCCACTACCGAAGGCCCATCGACTTCTCCGACGATGCCATCCAGTCCGTCCAGAAAGGCCTCCTGGGAATCTACCGCCTCCTCGACCGCGCCGCCCGAATCACCGCGCAGGATGTCTTCACCGGCCGCTGCAACGCCGCCCGCCTCGAAGAGCTTGCCCAGGATCCCGCCGACCTCGACCTCAAAAACACCGTCCTCCAGTCCCAGCTTCGCTATCTGGAAGACCTCGACGACGATTTCAACACCGCCGGTGCCCTCTCCGTCCTCTTCGATCTCTGCGGCGCACTGAACCGCTACATCGATCAGCAAAACTTGGAGATGTATCCCGCGGATGGCAAAATCAGCATTCTTCTCGAAGGCGCCCGCATGCTCACCTCGCTGGGCCGCATCCTCGGACTCCTCACCGCGCCGCTGCCCGTCCAGTCCCCCGAACAGGACGCCCTCGCCGGGCAGCTCATGAATGTCCTCATCGACCTCCGCGCCGAAGCGAAAAAATCCAAAAACTTCGCGCTTGCCGATTCCATTCGCGACAAACTCAAGGCTCTCCATATTACCCTCGAAGACCGCCCCGGCGGAAAAACCCTCTGGCTCAGGGAAAACCCATGAAAGTCCTCGGCGTCGATCCCGGCTTGCAGATTACCGGCTACGCCCTCCTCGAGCGCTCCGGCGGAAAAATCCTCATCCGCGACGCCGGTGTCATCCGCGTTTCACCCGCGCTCCCAATGCCCAAACGCCTCCGCCAGCTTCATCAGGAAGCCGCCGGCCTCATCGAGGAATACCATCCCGACCTTGTTGCCGTCGAAGAGCTCTACGCCCACTACAAACATCCTCGAACGGCCATCCTCATGGGCCACGCCCGAGGCGTCTTCCTCCTCGCCGCCGCCCAGCACAATATCGATGTCCGGGGCTACGCCGCCACTCGCGTCAAAAAAAGCCTCACCGGCAGCGGCCGCGCCGCCAAATCCCAGATGCAGGCCGCCGTCACAACCCAGCTCAAGTTGAAAACCATCCCCTCTCCCCCCGACGTCGCCGATGCGCTCGCCATCGCGCTCTGCTGCCTCGAGGAAATCCATCGGGAGAAACTCCTCGCATGATCGCCCGAATCACCGGAAAACTCATCGCCCTCGACGCCGAAACCAACACCATCCTCCTGGAAACCGGCGACCTCGCCTACGAGCTGTTCATCCCCGGCTACGCCGTCTCCGACCTCTCCGCCCGCATGAATCAATCCATCACCCTCTACTGCCTCCAGTATCACGAGGGCGTCGGCAACGCCAGCCACTTCATCCCTCGGCTCATCGGATTCCCCCAGCCCCGGGACAAGCAGTTCTTCAACCGCTTCATCTCCGTCAAAGGCATCGGCATCCGCAAGGCCCTCCGCGCCATGGCCAAACCCCTCGCCGACATCGCCCACAGCATCGAATCCGGAGACGTCAAAATGCTCTGCACCCTCCCCGAGATCGGAAAACGAACCGCCGAACAAATCATCGTCGAGCTGAAAGGCAAAATGACCGACTTCGCCCTGCAAGCCTCCTCCCGCGCCGCCGTCGCCAGACGACCCCTCACCCAGATCGAACGCGAGGCCCTCGAAATCCTCCTCCAGCTGGGCGAGCCACAGCCCCTCGCCGAAGATCTTCTCGCCCGCGCCCTGGCCGCCAGACCAGACCTCCAATCCACCGATGAACTCGTGCAAACCGTATATCGCATGAAAGTTAAAATTTAGTTTTTTGCCGCGACACGGAGCGCAGCGGAGAGCCCGGAACGGAATGAACGAATGGACACGAATAATAAAGAAATTATACCTGTTGAAAGAATTCAAAATCGGATTCTTCTGATTCGCGGGGAGCGAGTCATTCTGGATCGAGATTTGGCGGAATTATATAACGTTCCGACCAAGCGATTTAACGAACAGGTTAAAAGGAATCGCCACCGGTTTCCCGACGATTTTATGTTTCAATTAACCAGAGACGAGAAAAAAGAGGTGGTCGCAATTTGCGGCCACCTCCATAACTTGCGGTATTCACCGAACTTACCGCTGGCATTTACCGAACACGGGGTGATTATGGCCGCTAGTGTGCTCCATTCCGACCGAGCGGTCGAAATGAGTCTGTATGTGGTCCGGGCCTTTGTGAAATTGCGGCGAATGCTGGCGACCCATGTCGAACTGGCTCATAAATTGAACCTGTTGGAAAAGAAATTAAAATCCCACGACAAACAAATTATTGCTCTGTTCGACGCCATCCGAACCCTCATGGCCCCGCCGGAACATAAGAAGAAAAAACCGATCGGATTTCAGTCGGAGATGGAATAAAGGAACGTCATGGCACGTGAACGAATCATAGACGCCGATGCAATCGACCTGGAAGAGCAGAAACTCGACCTCACCCTGCGCCCCAAAGCCCTCGACGACTGCATCGGGCAGGACAAGCTCAAGGAAAAACTCCGCATCGCCCTCTCCGCCGCCAAACAGCGAGGCGAACCCATGGAGCACACCCTCCTCCACGGCCCGCCCGGACTGGGCAAAACCACCCTCGCCCACGTCATCGCGAACGAAATGGGCGTCAGCATCAAGACCAGCAGCGGACCTGCTCTCGTCCGGCCCGGCGACCTCATGGGAATCCTCACCAACCTCCAGAAAGGCGACGTCCTCTTCATCGACGAAATCCACCGCCTGCCCACCATCGTCGAGGAATTCATCTACCCCGCCATGGAAGACTTCAAGGTCGATTTTACCGTCGATAGCGGCATGCACGCCAAAACCATCAACATTCCCCTCCAGCCCTTCACCCTCCTCGGCGCCACCACCCGCGCAGGACTCATCAGCGCCCCGCTCCGCGCCCGATTCGGAATCCAGCATCACCTGGAATTCTGGTCCCTCCCCGATATCCAGCAGTGCCTCACCCGCTCCGCCAGACTCCTGAATCTCCCCTTCGATGACGCCGCTCTGGAATTCGTCAGCCGCTGCTGCCGAGGCACCCCGCGCATCGCCAACCGCCTGCTCCGCCGCGTCCGCGACTACGCCCAGGTCCATGGCACGGGAAAAATCACCATCGAAGCCGCGCAGGCCGCGCTCCGCATCGAGGAAATCGATGAACTCGGACTCGACCCCCTCGACCGCGCCTTCCTCCGCTGCCTCATCACCACCTACAAAGGCGGCCCCGCCGGCATCGAAGCCATCGCCGCCAGCCTTGGCGATGAACGAGACACTCTCGAAGACGTCGTCGAACCCTACCTCCTCCAGATCGGCTTCGTCGCCCGCACCCGCCAGGGCCGAATCGCCGCCGACCCCGCCTACAAACACCTCGGACTCGATGTCCCCGCCGATGCCCTCCAGAAAAGACAGCTTCTCCAGTCCGAACCCCAGCAAAAACTCTTCGAATAAGACACTCTCCAACTTGCCCCTGAATGCGCAGCCTTTAAGACACCGATCATTTCTGTTTCAAAAGCAATTTTCCAGAATCCGAGTAAACTTGAAAAGGTCTCCAATCCTCCTTACGATCCCATTTCCCTATTCCTGAAATGACATTACCCGAAATGTTGTTTATCATCACACCATGAAGCCCCACTTGCCCCGTTGTCCATTTCACTTTTCCATCGGGATCAATACAGAACAATCGTTCCACGGATGTCGCCAGCAGTACATTTTCCAGAGGATATTGCCAAAAGAAATCGCTCCCAAGATCGATGGGGAGTATGTGTTTATTGTGAATATCGATAAGATAAACATGATGTCCAAATCCAATCACCATCCAAT
>CAZOTP010000206.1:0-6428 GCA_964582655.1 uncultured Pirellulales bacterium
CGACTGGGGGCGGAAAATCATCCGGGCGCGTCTTTTGATCTGGCGCGGGATTATAACGGACAAAGGCCGGTGTTTCCCGGCGCCCAGGGCTATGGCACGAACACCCCGGCGGGTCGGGGAGGAAGGGTCATTCGTGTGACCAGTCTGGCCGAACAGGGCCCAGGAACGCTGCGGCATGCCCTGGAGGCCAAAGAACGATGGGTCGTGGTGTTCGAGGGGGGCGGCGTTATCGAATTATCGGATAATATTACCATTTCCCATCCCTATCTGACTCTGGCGGGCCAGACCGCCCCGCCCCCGGGGATCACCCTGATCGGCGGGGGTTTGCAGATCTCCACCCATGATCTATTGATTCAGCATATCCGGATTCGACCGGGAGATTGTCCCGGAAGGCTCCTGCCGGAGCATCGCACCGCGATTTCAATCAACGAGAAAGGAAGGCTGGGGCCCGATCCCTCGATTTCCCGCATAGTCATCGATCACTGTTCGCTGAGCTGGTCCATCGATAAAAATCTCAGTCTCTGGGATCAGGATACCAGCGACATTACCGTCCGGAATTGCATTCTTTCCGAGGGCCTGGCCTATTCCACGCACTGGAAAGGGGAGCATTCCAAGGGCCTGCTCATCGGGGACCGCACGCAGCGGATTGCCGTCATCGGAAATTTGTTCGCTCACAACACTGAACGGAATCCATACGCCAAGGGCGGAAGCAGCTCTCTGATTGTCAACAACCTGATTTATAATCCCGGCTATCGCGCGATTCACATCACCGATTATTCCCGCTCCGGCCCCTACTGGACGGCGATCGTCGGCAATGTGATGATGTTCGGGGAGGATACGCCGTCGAATCTGCCCCTCGTGTGGGAAAGGCAGCCCGCGCCGGCGGGGTCCTGCGTGATCCTCCGCGACAACCGGATTATCCGAAAAAATGGGGACATCGTGAAGGATCCGGCAAAGGATTCGCTGGCGAACTCGGACCGATTGCTCGATCTGTCGCCTCTGACTATTCTGCCGGCGTCCGAGGTCAAAGAATGGGTCCTTCGGTCCGCCGGGGCCAGGCCCGCCGAGCGGGACGCCATCGACTCCCGGATCGTTCAGGAGGTTCGCCGCGGAACCGGACGGATTATTAACAGTCAAAACGATGTGGGGGGCTATCCGTCCGATAATCCGACCTGTCGAAAAATCGAGCTTCCGGAAAATCCCGCCGAGGATGCGGATGGCGACGGGTACACGAATCTGGAAGAGTGGCTTCAGGATGCCGCCAGGGCCGTGGAGGGCGATCGGTAATTCCGCCAAGAAGGCCCGATAATGTCTCCTCTGCCGGGGGGACCTCATTTCTATTTGAGAATCAATTCCTGTCTGGAAATAGCCGATGCCTGGTATGGAGAGAACCGCGACCAGACTGCGCGGATGGACCCGCTGGACGGCTCTGACGTCGCTCCGGATGTGTTTCGAGCCGAATGCGTCAGGATGGAAAACCAGGCATCAAACGGTTTTGGTCGTCCGATAACTCCTTTTTGGATAAGAATTAATGAATATCAGGTTTGACGGAGCCCAGGAGAGCGGCTATGATACTAGGCATAATCAGTTGTATCGATCCCCACGGATGGAGCGGTGATTTTACCGGGATTTGCTTTGGCATCAAGGCGGTTTCGGAAAAATCCATTCAAATAAACCAGGGAAGGCTGTTTTGAACCCGGATTCTGGCAGGGAACCGAGTGTTCATACGGAACAAGGAACTGTGCGTGCGGAACGAACCAGGCGCCAATGTTTGGGATGATGGGTGGATTCTCGCGGAATCTGCGGACTACAATGACTATAGAATGTTCCATTCGTTATAGGATCCAAGAATGTTCCATTCGTTATAGGATCCAAAGACGTTTGAAATCGAACCGGAATTAAGGAGTGTTGCACATGAAACGCGGAAAACAAATCATGATGTTGTGGGCGGGATGGATGCTGCTGTCGGGGGCGACGGCGTATGGAATCAACGGCATTATCGGTTGCCAGGATCCAAACACCTTGTTTGGCTTGACCGCCGGCGTGCTTCTGGATTACGACAGCGCGACGCACGGTGTCTTTCACAGTGAACCCGACATCACCACCTGCGATTCCGATTCGCTGGACGATACGGAAGTGGTGTGGCTGAAGTTTATCCCTGCCCAGAAGGGGCTGTACGCGTTTGATTTTCATCGCACCAGCGCCTATGAGTCCGCCAATACGTATGCGGTGTTTCACGAATGCAGCACGGATCAGGTGATTCGCTGCACCGAACTGACCGAGGCCGGCTCGGATTATTTCGAGTGGTGCCTCGAGGCGGGAGCAACCTATTTCATTCGCGTCGGACGCTATATCGAAGCATCGGACCCGTATGACTTCACGCTCCTGATTACCCGCATCGGCGGGGCCGTGAACGACCTCTGCGCGAACAAGGTGGTCTTGTCGGCGGGCGTGAAATACATCGGCGATACCCTCTGCGCGACCGGAACCGATATCAGCAGCTGCGGAATGAACGACAGCAAGGACGTCTGGCACGTGTTCACACCGACCCAGAGCGGCCAGTATCAGTTCAAATACAACGATCCGAATATCATGTGCCTCTCGGTCTTCACCCAGTGCGATCCGGTCGGAACCGAGCTTCTCTGTTCCGATCCCAACAGCTATTTCGTCAACGGCTATCCGAAATACTGCCTGCAAGCCGGCACCGATTATTATGTCCGAATCGCAGGCCTCAACGATACCACCCAGAGTTATTATGATGTCAAGGTCAAAAAGCTCCAGGATTCGGCCCCCAATGACGATTGCGCCGGCGCTGCGGTGCTGACCGAATCGGTTCTCTACAACGGAAACAACATCTGCGCCTCCGGCGTGGCCTCCAGCGGTTGCTACAATAATATCTACAATGATACCAAAGATGTGTGGCATGTATTCGTTCCGGCTTCGAGCGGAGAATACCGGTTCGAAGCGCAGGGCGGTACGGGCCTGCAATACACGCTGGTGATGCAGGTGTATGCCGCGTGTGGCGATCCGTGCGACCCGATGCTTTGCGCCGACCCCTGTTCCCTCTTCAATCAAATCTATCCCTCGCTCTGCCTCACTCAGGGAGTGCCCTGTTATGTCCGAATCGCCGGAAACAACGGCACGGAAGGCGAGTATTCGCTCCAGGTGGTGAAAATCGGCGATCCCCCGGCGAACGATGAGTGCGCCAATGCCGTCGAATTGATCGAGATGGATGTGGAAGAGCTGGGGCTGGATTCCTTCGATATCGGATGGGGCGAAGGGGAGGTCATGTGGAATGCCCTCTATCACGGCCACAACATCTGCGCCACCGGAACGGACCTCACCCGCCAGGGGTATATGGATACCCGCGATGTCTGGTTCCGCGTCCATCCCGAAAAAACGGGAATGTATATGATTTTCTTCGCGGCGGAATTCCCTGGCACCGTCGCCGTGTTTGACAACTGCAATCCGGTTCCGGGAACGGAAAGAGAATTCGGCTATTCCTGCGAATATTACCAAGGCGACCGAAACAACGATCAGAGCATCAAAGGCGATTATGATTACAACTACGGCGGCTGGTGCGGCGTGCAGGTCCAGCTCTCCAACTGCCAGGACTATTACATTCGCGTCGCCGGCTCCGGGGAGAGCATGGGGCAATTCGCCCTGGGCCTGATTTCCCTGATTTCTCCCCTGGACAACGAGGAGTGCGATCAGGCGTATGAAGTCGAAACGAATACCATGTATCTGGGAACCACGCTGGGCGCAACCGGCTACGATCTGACCCCCCAGCTGGAAGGCGATATCAGCGATGTCTGGTTCAGCTTCACCCCCGACCAGACCGGCGAATACCTCGTGGAGTGCCGTATGGACTTCTATAACTACGGCTACTCGACCCTGACGATTTTCGATGAGTGCGGGGGAAATATCCTGGCGTCGAATTATGATTTCGGACCGTGGCAAGTCGTGTTCCATGCCGAAGCGGGCGAAGAATATCTCATCCGCCTGGCGGGAAGCCCCATGGCCCTGACCGGCGGATACGCCCTGCTGATTACCGAGGCCGTCGCGCCGGATTCGCAAAGCTTCGGTTCGAATCCCCTGTCGCTCCAGAGTATCGCCGCTTCCATACTTCCCCTCCAGAATCCGCCCGCCAATGACGCCTGCGGCAGCGCGATCCCCCTGACCCCCGGCCAGACCTATACCGGCGCTCTCTGCGAGGCCTCGCCCAGCGAGTTCAGCGGCGGTCAGATCCCCACCGATCTGTATTCCTGGTTCTGGAATCTGCAGTCCTATCCCGACGTCTGGCACGTATTCACCGCGCAGAAAGACGGCATGTACCGGATGGATCTGGAAGCGTTCAAGATCGGTTTGGTGCTCTCGGTCCATACCGACTGCATCACCGTGCCGATTTCGCTGACCAATTTCCTGTACGGCCCCTATGCCGTCACGGCGTTGTCCAACGTCCAGATTCAGTCGTCCATCATGTCGCCCTGCATGAAAGCCTATCTCCACGCCGTCGCCGGGCAGACATATCGAATTCGGCTGGCGTATCCCAATGCGACCCCCGCGATGATGCCTCTGGGCGAGGAAATTCCTCAGATCTACTGCAATTACTCCCTCACCCTCATCGAGCCGCCTACGGACTGCACCGTCCTGCCGTTTACCCTGACCGTGCAGATCAGCGGCGCCGGATCGGTCGATCCCAATGGCGGGGTCTATGACCCCAATACCATCGTGCCTCTGCTGGCGAACCCCGCGCCGGGATGGCATTTCGTCGGCTGGCAGGGCACCGATGATGATTCGTCCGCTTCGACGAGCAATCAGGTCACAATGTTCAGCGACCGCCTGGTCACGGCGATTTTCGAGCAGGATCAGGAGCCGGAGCCTCCCGTGCCGCTGGATCTGTTTAACGTAATCATTACCGCCGGCCCGAACGGCTCGGTCAATCCGGAAGGCGAAAGCCTCCAGCCGGAAGGAAAAGTGCTCATCGTGACGGCGACGCCCGCGCCGGGATACCGCGTGAAGGGCTGGACCGGTTTGCCCAATTACTACGGCCGCGCCGCGGTCATCCAGCTTCTGGTGGATTCCGACAAGTTCGTCCACGTGGAATTCGAGCTGATTCCCGAACAGCAGCCGGCGATGTATCAGCTGACCTATCTGATTGCCGGCGGGCAGGGCGTGATCCCACAGACCAGCGGGGAATATGAAGAGCAGATCGTGGTGCCGCTGTCGGCTTCCCCCGCGGAAAACTACCGCATCAAGAAATGGACCGGCACGGATAACGACGGGTCCACCGCCAACTCCAATGCCGTCACCATGACTGCCGATAAAGTGGTCACCGTCGAATTTGAGCCGATTCCCGTCAACCTCGCCTTCAACGTGATTGGAAAGGGCGGCACGACCCCCATGACCAGCGGGCCTCGCAACCAGGGCTCCGTCGAATCGCTTCTGGTTTCGCTGCAGGCCGGATACCGGATCTTCCAGTGGGACGGCGCCGATGACGACGCGACCAAGAACGCTTCGAACCAGGTCACCATGGATACCGACAAAGCGGTCGCCGTGGAGATTGCCAAATCCGTCGCCGCCAAAAAACTCTCCTTCAAGCTCAGCAGCAAGGACGGAAAGGATACCATCAAGGTCTCCGGCGAATTCGAGGCCGAGCTGGACGAAATTCAGAACGCCGGTCAGATCCGCGTCCGCGTCTTCGACAATCTGACGAACCTGTTTGAGGAATCCATCCCGTTCAGTCAGAGCCAGTTGAAGAAAGAGCGGAAATTCTCCTACAAGAAATCGGTCAAAACCGGCGATCCGCAAGCCGTCTCCTCGCTGAAATTTGATCTGCAGAAAAACACCGTCAGCGTGGTCATCAAGAATCTGAACCTCCCGAGCGACATCGAAGGGCCGGTGTACATCCTGATCGATATCGGCGACTATATCGGAATGGCCGAAGTCGGTTCCGAGTTTGTGAAAATCAAAGGCAAGAACTGATCCGCCAAAACCTCCCCGCGAAGCGCCGCGGGGATAACGTGCAAAAACCCCAGGCCCCGCGTGCCCAGTGACACGCGGGGTTTTTCTTTGTCTCCCGCAAAACCGGCCGCCCCAATCCGCCGCCCCCCGGCCCGCACCCGCATTGCCTCCGCATTCCAAACAGCCTCCCATTCCCCCCGGAAGGAACGGGACCGGCATTCAGTTGCATGGGACCTATGGCACAGGGATAAAGCAGGATAAAGCGCATTAGGGAAAGCGGATTTTCCTTGACACCAAGCGGCGCATGGTGTTATACTGCTCCTTGTGTAGGGGCCTTCTGGGGGCCCCAGGGACTTAACAATCCGTGGAAAGGAGATTGTTATGAAAGCTTTTATTCTTCTATCTTCTCTGCTTGTTTTTCTTGCCATCGTTTCCCACACCGCCTCCGCCGTGGACATCACCTT
>CAZOTP010000207.1:0-6410 GCA_964582655.1 uncultured Pirellulales bacterium
GTTCCGCCCCACCCCCCTTACAGGCTTCCTTTTGCGGCTCTCTAGCAACCGGCGACAGCATCTGTTATGTCGTGGACTGCTCCGGAAGCATGGTCCTCGCCTTCGACTATATACGCGCCGAACTCCGCCGTTCCATCCACAATCTGAATCCCTCGCAAAGCTTTCAGATTATCTTCTTTTCCGGTCATGATCCCATTTCCATGGCCCCCCAAACTCTTCTCCGCGCCACATCCTCCAACATTCTTACCGCGGATCAATTTATCAGCCAGATTCATCTGGAAAAAGTATCCAGCAGTGAAGCGGCATGGAAATCTGTTGTGGATGCCCTGGCCATGGCATTCCAATCTCTTTTTTCGAACAACGCATCGGAACATGCATCCTCTCCCAATGCTGTCATCTATTTGTTCACCGATGGTGAATATGAACATATACAGGTTCGAAATGCGATTGATTCCCTTCAGGCCGCACAATCCAATCCAGCGGCTATTCATGTCGTTGCTTGCGGGAATCCTCAAAACGAGACATTCCTTCGACAATTGGCATCCTCGCATCATGGGTCTTATTCATTTATTTCTGATGAGCGGCTTGCCCGACAGAGAAAGGATTGAATATGGCATTGTTTCGTTTCTGGAAAACTCTTTTACTTGTTCTAGCCTTTAGCGATTTCCTTTCAGCCACGGATTCCTCCTCCTCAACGGCCCATTCGGCCTTCGACCGTTTTTTTACCGCCGGCGGCCCGCTCGTCTGGTTCGCCCTGCTCCCACTGTCCATTTTCGCAGTCAGCCTCATCATCCAGTTTTTCATCGTGATTCGCCGGAATCGCATTCTACCCGATGCTTATCGGATCAATGCCTCATCCACCGAGTGCCATTATAAGATCGACGTCCATTCTCTTTCACAGGATTGCAGTTTCCTGGGAAAAGTCTTGTTTGCCGGTGTTCAGCAGGCGTCGAATGGCATTGAATCGGTGGAAAACGCTGTCGCCGAAGCCCTCGAACAACAAACCATGACTTATCTGCGAAAAATTGAATGGCTGCATACCATCGGCAATGTCGCCCCCATGATCGGGCTGTTCGGCACTGTGTGGGGAATGATTGATGCCTTTAACGCCATCGTCGCCACAGGAGGTCAGCCGGAACCGGCCGATCTGGCTGGCGGCATCTCCGTCGCCCTTGTAACCACATGGTGGGGGCTGCTCATCGCCATTCCCGCCCTGGGCGCACTGGGAATTCTCCGAAACCGCATGGAAACCTATGCAGCCGAAGCCGCCCTGATTGCCGAAGACTATCTTCAAAATCTCCTGAACCAGGGCTCCAAATGATGAAACGATTCTGCCATACTCCCCCTCTTCGGGATCTGCAGTGCAACATGACTCCCCTGATTGATGTTGTTTTTCTGCTTATCATTTTTTTCATGCTGATTTGCCGCTTTATCAGCAGCGAAAATTATAAACTGGTCGTTCCTGATCAATGCCAAAACGCCCTCGCCATGGAAGATGCCGTTTCCAATCCGTTGACTGTATCTGCTTTTTCCAAATCGTCGGACAACCCGAACGCCCCTTCCGTCGCCCCAGCTTCCTCCGATGTTTTCTATGCTGTCCGTTCCACCCTTGTGGATCCCGGCGAGTCCCTCTACCGGCAATCCCCGGATGCCCTTCAGGAGGATCTCGCCGAGGAAATCATTCTGAATATCCAAAACAAACCCGAATCGGTCGTGCAGCTCCGCGCGGATAAGGATCTGACCTATGGTCAAGTACAGGTTCTGCTCCAGTCCCTCGTCCAGGCAAAAATCCAAAAGGTACGTCTGGCCGCCATCCGTACCAAACACAACCATTCTTCCTCCGGAACCATTGCCAAACCATGACTCGCTCAGCCAAATCCATTCTGCATGACCGCCAAACTCGTTACCCCGTTGAAACGCAGCAACAGCTTCGCATGGTCCCCATGATCGACGTGGTGTTTCTCTTGCTGATTTTCTTCTTATTATCCTCCAGTTTTCGCACCCAGGAGGGATTTCTGCCGGCGGAACTGCCTCGCCGTATCCTCCACTCCGCCGGGTCGGAAGTCGAGCCGCTTGTGCTCCATGTCTTTTCCAACCCGGATCAAAGCTGCCAAATTCAGATTGGAAAAGAATTCTCCCTGAAAATACCTGTTCATCCCGACGGCACTATGAATTTTTTACCTCTTTGCAGTTCCATCCAGACCATTCTTGCTGCACACGGTCGCTCGCTGGAGGACCCTATTAAACTTCAGCCCACACGTCACACCCGCTGGGACCATGTCGTCAAAACCTATAACGCCTTGTGGCAACTCAACGCGCAAAATATTATTTTTGCCATTGCCGAATAAAAAAATGCTAGTTCGCCTTCTGCATAGCTTTACAATTCTTATGGCCCTCTCCTTCGCCGTTTCTGCGGAACCACTACCGGATTCCCCCGAATCCATATTGGTCGAATTAAACGGGCTGAAAAACCGGGTTGCCCAGAATGAATCATGTCCGGAAAAAACCAAAACCATTTTACATATGCTTGAATTGTATGATTCATTGATTGGGCGTTTTTCGGATAACCTTCGTCGTTTTGAAAATCCTCCCGGTTCGGAGACTGTTCCGCTCTCCCCCGCCCTTCGCGACATGATCGACCAGTCTCAAACCGACCTCCTCGACTGGATGCTGGAGTCTGCGGACCTTCGCCTGGATTCTCTCGCCTGGGATCCCTGCTGGAAAATCATGATTTCACCCGAGCGACCTCCCCCCGAACAAATTATGGCCTTATCGCAGCTTCTGGAACAATCTGCGCCGTATCTCCGCCTTCTCGAACAGAGCATCGTTCAACTCCAATCCGTTCTGGAACAGGATTCCCATGAAAATTGGAATGAACGGTATGGTAAAACCGGATTTTACGAACGCGTCAAGCGGCTTCAGAACGCATGGATTCTCACCCAGGTAAAATATTTCTTTTTTCGGGCCTGCGTCGATTCTTCTGCTGCATCCGTACCTTCGGACAAAAAGACCGCTCTCCGGACGGTCATGCAGCCGCTGGAACTCCTTGAGCAACAACTTCCGAAACAGGAATCGGTTCTTCACCGCCTTTGGCACAGCCGGCTCTGCCGGATGGCGGCCAGAGACAATCCCTCCCATCTCCAGAAAGCCCGGGAACTCCTGGCGGCATTGGAGGATGAATCGCTTTCCAACGAGTTGTATTACCCCATCCAAATTGAGAGTATTCTCTGCCAAAGAGAAACTATATCCGCCAATCCTCGCTTCCTTCTTCCACAAATCGATCGTTTGAAACAATCTCTCTATGACAAGCTCCCCGCCAATCCCTCCCTGTTCCGCTTCTTAATCCAACTGGCGATACTGGAGGGGCAAATTCAATCCCCGCGGGATTATTCGAATTCCGTACCTCCAGCGAATTCGATTCATTTTCTTCCGCTGAATCCACTCAGAGACCTGGCCCGCCGTTTTCCTCAATATCAGGATCTGTTGTCCGAAATCATGGGGGTTTTTCTCATTCATCAGCTTGAGAATCAGAACGCCCCGCCGCTGGACGGCTGGGATTCTTCCGATATACTGGATGCCGCCCGATATGGCCAAATGTTTCCATCCCTCCACAGTTCATCTCTGCTTCTCTACGAAACCTTCCTGCTCTCTGTTCCTGAACAACACCCGCAAATTCCGGCGGCTCTCTATCAGGCCGGACTTCTGCAATATCAAATCGCCAAATCTCTTCCAGAAAACAGCGATGCAGCCGACAGCCGTTTTTTGTCTTCAATTCGGCACTGGACCCGACTTGCTCGTCAATTTCCGCACTGGAAACCCTATCCCGGTCAGCCGGACATTTCTTCCGAAACAGCTATTCAGAACGCTTCCGCCATCGCCTGCGAACTGTATCGAAAGGCACCCGATATGCACCGTTCTCTGGCAAGGGAAACCCTTGAACTGCTTGTCGGGCAATGGGAGGAAACTTCCCGGAGGCCCTCCGGCCCCTTCTGCCAGAGCGGTTTTGCCCGCCAATCCCGTTATCACTACGCCCTGATCCTTCTGGCCGATAAACAATACGACACCGCCTGCCGATGGTTTCATGCCGTTCCAGAAACGGATCCCAACAAATCATTCGCTCGCTATTACGCCATTTGCGCGGAAAAATTCGGGATGGATTTGAATCCAATCCCGACGACCCAAAAAAATTCCCTCATAGACACATGGATTCATCAGTTGTTGGACATCATCCATAACGAGAATTCTTCTTCCCCGCCAGGAACCAACCAATCCTTGTCTGCAAACATCGTTCTCTTGGCCGTTTCCCTCTATCTGGAAATGTCCCCTCCCCAACCGGAAACAGCCCTTGCACTCCTAGAACAGCAGCAAACCGCTTTAAAACATTTGACTTCATCCACCCAATCGCATCTTCTTTATTTCCATGCCAATGCCCTTTATCAATGCAACCGTTTTCACGATGCGATTTCCCTGCTTTTCAATCATTTTGAAAATCAAAATCCTCTCTCCGATATGGAACTCCCTCTCCTGCGGCTTTCCCTCCAGATTCTGCTTGCTTCTTATCCTGAACTTCTCTCCCTGCAGGGAAAGTCCGATTACAATACCCTGCAAAGCAAACTTACCCCCGCCCTTTCTTTCGCCCAAACTGTTTTCAGGCATCCCCAAATCCATTCGGACAATTCTCTGTCGTTATCCGCTCACCAATCGCTGCTCCAACTGCTTTCCCTCCACTCCATTTTCCTGGCTCAAACGGCCCCCTCCTCCTCTTCGGACCTGGAAGATACCCTTCAAAAAGCCTCCCCGATACTCAGTGTCTGCCAAAACCATCCTCAAGCCTCCGATACGCTCTGGCTGATTCGCTGCCAAGCATTCTTCGCCTTTGCCAGACAGGATTACGCCGCCTCGCAAGCTCTGTGGGCCCGAATTCGGCAATCCACCGATCCTGCGCAGGACCAGCAATCCGCTTTCGACTGGTGGCAGGCCCGTTATTTCGGCCTGCTTTGCCTGGACCGGCTTGGCCGCTCCCGTGAAGCCGCTCATAGTCTTCGGGTACTTTCTAAAACCTACTCAATCGACCAATGCCCATGGAAAATCCCGCTTCGTCAGCTGGAACAGACTCTCGCCCAATCCAAATAATCTCTTTCCGAGTGCAATTCGACTCATCTTATGCTATAATCCCGGCATGAAACCAGCCGTATATATCGAAATCATGGGCTGCCAGATGAACAAACTCGATGGCGAGTTGATCATCGGTGAATTCACCAGATATGGATATTCTCTTGCCTCATCTCCAAAAACTGCCGGCATCGTGGTTTATGTTACCTGTTCCGTACGCCAGCACGCCGAGGACAAAGTCATCAGCAAAATCGGACAGCTCTCAAAACCTGCCAAAAACAACTCCCGCCCGATTCTGGCGATTGTCGGCTGCATGGCGGAACGGCTTGGAGAAACACTCCTGAAAACCTATCCCCAAATCGACGTTGTCTGCAGTCCGGGCCAGATTCATCAGCTACTCCCGAAAATCGAGCAAATCCTGACACAGCGGGAACAAATTGCTCTCCCCAACAATCCAAACCATGATGCCGACCTTGACGGTCTTGATCTCACCCGGCAGCATGTTCAAACCGATTTCCCTTTTATGGCCTATGTCCGTGTTATGCGAGGCTGCAACAACTATTGCCGATACTGCATCGTTCCCTATGTCCGCGGTCCCGAGCAGTCCCGCCATCCCCGGCATATTTTCGAGGAATGCCAGCGGCTGGTCGATCAGGGTGTCATTGAAATCACCCTCCTGGGCCAAACCGTCAATTCGTACCGCTATCCAACCAATGGAAAAACATGGGATCTCGCCGATCTGCTGGAAACCATTCATGAAATTCCCGGACTCAAGCGTCTCCGCTTTGTGACCAGCTATCCCCGCAACTTCAGCGACCGTATTCTCCTAGCCATGGCAAACCTGCCCAAAGTCTGCGAATATCTCCACATCCCCGCCCAATCCGGATCCGACCGCATTCTCAAAGCCATGAATCGCCGATATACCGCCAAACAATATATGGAACTCATCCAAAAGGCACGGGAGAAGGTTCCCGGCATCACCTTCTCCGGCGATTTTATTGTCGGCTTCTGCGGCGAACAGGAAGAGGATTTCCAGGCCACCCAAGAGCTGGTTCGTAACGTCCGCTACAAAAACTGTTTTATTTTCAAATACTCCCCCCGGCCCGGTACCACAGCCGATTCCCAGTATCCCGATGATGTGCCCGAGGAGATAAAAAAACAGCGGAACACCGCGCTGCTCAATCTGCAAAATCAGATTTCCCGACAGGACAATCAGGTTTGGATTGGAAAAACTATGGAAATTCTGGTGGAAAGCCGCAGTAAAAAACCCCACTTGAATGAATCCGAAACCGCTCTCC
>CAZOTP010000208.1:0-6276 GCA_964582655.1 uncultured Pirellulales bacterium
TGGGGGAGGGGGCGCGGTGGGGGGCCCTGGGTCAGTCGCTGGGGGGGCCCGGGGCGTATTTTCTGGCGGCGTATGATGAACGCATCCGGGCGGCAGCGTGCAACTGCTCTGCGCCGCCGTTTCGTCATAATCCGGATGTGCTGGAGTGGGCGAGGGACCACTGGTATATCTACTTGAAGCCGATCCGGGAGCAACTCCTTCGGGGGGATCTGCCTCCGATCGATATGCATGAAATCATTTCGCTGATTTCGCCCCGGGCGTTCCTGGATTTGTCGGGATTGAATGACGGGAATCCGGCGGTGCAGCGGCAGCGTGTGCTGATGAATCTGAAGGTGATGGAGGCATTTGAGCGGGATCAGGCGGCGGAACAGTTTGCGTTTTATGTACACGGACAGTCGCACACGGTGGGGTATGAGTCACGGGAGCTGATGTACGGGTGGATGGATAAGCATTTGAAAGGAGAAGAGGCATTGACATGCAAGCGGGTACGGCAATAAACCGAATGAGGCCAATGGTTTTTGACGGGAATCGGTATAAATGGTATATAAGGAATGCGCGAACAGGGCGGCCCAGTTGATGTAACTATGGTAATACCAAAGGATAGAAATGGCTTGACAAATGGGAATATGACGCTTACGATTAAAAGTATCAATTCATGATGTTTTAACGGTTTCGGGACGATACGAGTTAAGGATTGCAAAGTTATTGTTGCGGAAGCCACTGGATTTGGTTTCCGAAAGAAGTATATAAATACTTTAATGATAGAGGGATAGAAGCGTCTATCCGGGTTTTTCGGTTTGTTTTATGAGGAGGCCGGGGATGAGGACGCCGCATCCATGGAGATGGATTTAAGAGTCCAAGGAATGCCAGCGAAGGTACTGGTAAACGGAGTCAGGCCTGTCTGGATGCCAGACGGGTATGATTCGCAGGGAAAGCAGGAAGTGCAGATATGAAAAATTATGGATACCGGATCGTTCTGCTGATGGCATCGTTAACGGGATTATTGGCAGGCGGATGCGGAAACAAAAAAGTGGATTTGCTGAACGCATTTCTTCAGCAGCGGAAAGTCCCCGTATCTGGGTATGCGTATGTGGTATTGCCTCCGGATGTATTGACGATATCTTCGGTGTATATATCGGAACTCCAGAAACAGACGTATATGGTGCGGCCCGACGGGAAAATCGCGCTGCCTTTGTTTGGCGAGGTGTTTGTGGCGGGAAAGACGACGAAGGAGATTGAGGGAGCCATTCTGGAGGCTACGAAGGAATATTATAAGAAGGGCGATGTCACGGTGGAGGTAACGGGCTATAATTCGCAGAAGATCTATGTATTCGGGCAGGTTGCCCGTCCCGGCCCGATGCCCTGGACGGGTTGCGATACCGTCGTGAATGCACTGGCGATCGTTCAGCCCAATCAATACGCATGGCCGGAGAAGATCAAGATTCTGCGTCCCAAACATCCCAAGGCGGGGGGGGCGGAATTGCCGTCGAAGAAAGAAGCCTGGGAAGCCAGTTTTGAAGCGACAGGATTGACCAATGCCGGTGCGGAAGAAATCGAGATCGATATGATGGCGATGGTGAAAGAGGGGGATATGTCGCGGAACATTCTGCTGCTTCCGGATGATGTAATTTACGTGCCGGCCAATCCGTTTGCCGCGGTGGGGCTGGGACTACGGACCATTCTGTTTCCGACGCAGCCGGTTCTGGAAGCGGTTCGCGTGCCGTACACGATCAAGTATCAGACGGATTATTTCCAGGGGAACGATCCGTATCAATAAGAGAACCAGCAAGGAGTAATCATGGCGGAGAAGGAACACAGCAAAACGACGACGCCAACCGTTCTGATTCACATGTTTTATCGTCATTGGCGTCTGTTTCTCCTGGGAACGATGCTGTTTGCCATCGCGGTGTTTGTTTTTGCGCATTATGTTCCCCTGAAGTACACGGGAACGGCGATTTTCGAGCGTCGGAAAGATCCGGCGGCGAATCCGGTTACCGATCGCGGCAGCGAGTCTTTCAAGAGCCGAAAACTGACCCTGGCGCATGAAATAATGGGCCGCGAAGCGGTCGAGCAGGCCGTCGAACAATTGAATTTGACGCGAGGTTTCATTCGGGACGAAAGCGGCCAGCTGACGCAGGAAAGCGAACGGAGAAAACAGGAGCTGATCGATCAACTGTCAACCGCCATCAAAGTGAAGTGGGAAGTCAGTTCGGATGAAGTGGATATTGTATCCGTGAGTTTTACCAGCTCCGATCCGGAACTGGCGGAAAAAATGCCGAACACCCTGGTCAGCAATTACATCAATCTGGTGGGGGAGCAGGGGGTGTCCCGGCTGAATGCCAGCCAGGAATTTCTGGATTTGCAGGTCAAAAATTGCAGCAGCCGGCTGTCGGATTTAATCAAGCAGCGAATTGATTTTGAATTGAAACACGCGGGCATTCTGCCCGACAGCCCCGGCGCGATCCAGGAGAATATCACGCGGCTGAATACGGATATCGACACGCTGCGTCTGCAATACACGATGGCCAAGGAAGAGCTGGTGCGGCTGGAGGAATTGAAGCGTGTCAATACGCCCACGTCCAACGGAGCGGAAGGGGAAGAGGCGGCGCCGACCCAGATTATCAAAGGGAAAAATCCGAAACTGGAGCCTCTGGAGAATGAACTGGAAAAGACCCAGGAGGCGCTTCGGGAGACGCTGGCCATCCGTACCGATAAGCACCCGATGGTGGAACTGCTTCAGGAAAAGATCACCAGCCTGGAATCCAAGATTGCGGAACTGGAGCCGGAAGTGGTGATTCAAAAAATCTACGGAGTCGGGACGGGGTATAACGATTTGTCGATGCAAATTCTGGCGACGCAGACCCGCATGGAAACGACAGGCCGGGAACTGGAGCGAGCCGAGAAGCGGCTGGAAGCGAATCAGGCGCTGTTGGCGAATTTTGGACCGATCCGCCGGGAATATCTAGACCTGGTGAAAAAGATCGAGGATCAGCAGGAAGAATTGAGGCGATGGGAGAACAGTTTGACGGCGGCCAAAATGGAACTGGCGGCGGAAGCGGCGAAACGGCGAACGCATCTGGGAGCGATTCAGGCGGCGTTGAAGCAGTTTCAGCCTTCCTCTCCGGCGCTGATCCATGTAATGCTGGCGGCGCTGGCGGGAGGGGCGGCGTTTGGACTGGGTTTGATCTTTTTGAGCAACTGGTATGAACAGGCGCTGGTGACGCCGGATACCGCGGGACAATTGTATTCGGTTCCGGTTCTTGGGTACAGCGATGTGATTGAGACGCCGCAGCAAAAGGCGTATCATCGGATGAAAACCATGATTATCACCCCCGTGGTGTTTGCGCTGCTGCTGGGAGCACTGGGAATCAGCATGTACAGTCTGACGCTTCGTCTTCGTCATCCGGATGATTATCGGGTGTGGAAGGCGACGCCCGTGCATTTTCTGATTCAACAGATGAAGACGGCGGAGAACACACCCGGAGCGTGAGAAACCCGCCGGCGGCATGAGGCAAGCGAATGTATTTGCAATTTTATAAGCTGCAGGAATTCCCGTTTACGCTGACGTGCGATGGGAAATATTTTTATGAAAGCCCGGTGCACGCCGAAGCCCTGGCGAATATGATGTACTGCATCCAGCAGAGGAAGGGTATGGTGCTGGTGACGGGTGAAGTGGGGACGGGTAAAAGTTTTATCGGGAATGTCCTGGGATCGAGGCTGGGTCCGGGATGCCAGATTGTCACGCTTCAAAACCCCCCGGAGACGAAAAAACAGCTTTTGCGGGGCCTGGCGCAGCAGGTTGGAATCACGGCGGATGCGGATTCGGATAAGATGTCACTCGAAGAGGAGCTACGGGAGTATCTGATTCGGCTGAACCGCCGGGGGCGCCTGGTGGGACTGATTCTGGATGAGGCGCAGGAACTGACCAACGCCTCGCTGAAAGAGGTTCGGCTGCTGTGGAACTGGGAGAGCGAGGGGCAGCGTCTGATTCAGATTTTGCTGATCGGTCAGCCGGAATTGCGGGAACGGCTGCAGGAACCGCAATGGGAGCCGTTCAAGCAGCGAATCGTGCTGAGTTATCATTTAAAGGGGTTGTCGGCGGCCGACACCTCGGCGTATGTCCGTCATCGGATCCGGGTGGCGTCGCAGGACGGGGCCGCGGTGGACTTCAGTTCCGAGGCGCTCGAGACCATTCACGCTGCGACTGACGGGACGCCCCGGCTGATTAATATTTTGTGCGACAATGCGCTTCTGGTGGGGTACGTAAACAACAAGACGCATATTGACAAGCCCGTTATTGATGAAGTGCTTCGGAATATGACCTGCTGGGGTCTTCGGGTGGATGCGCCGGCGATGGCCCGTTAAGCCAATATCGAGGATACCGAGGAGCAACCTATGGGTAATGTATGGGATGCCATGAAGAAGCAAAATGAAGAACGGGGCTCTGCCGGGCCTTCCAAGCCCGCCAGTCCGGAAAACAGACCCGCCGAGACGGGCAGCTCCGCAGCGGACCGGTCCGGTGCAAGGACTCCGGATGGAACGGGATATTCATCCGTTCTGGTGGCGTATCACGAACCGGGCGGAAAGATTGCCGAGCAGTATCGAAGTTTTCGGACGAATCTTCTGGCTCGAACGACACAGAGTCATTTGTATCATCTGGTGACATCCGCCGAAGCGGGAGAGGGGAAAACGGTGACCTGCTTGAATCTGGCGTTTGTCCTGGCGGAACTGCGTGAAAAACGGGTGCTGGTGATCGATGGCGATTTGCGGCGATCCAAGCTGACCCAGATGATAGCCGCCCAAAAAACGCCGGGATTGACGGAATACCTACGGGGGACGCATTCGCTGGCGGAGATTATTCAGCCGACCGTATATCCCAATTTGCAGGTGATTTCCTCGGGGAACGCCAGGCGCGAGGAGATGGGCGACCTATTAAGCCGTCTGCAGACCAGCGACGTATTGGCGGATTTGCGGCAGAAATACGATTGTGTGCTGGTCGATACGCCACCGGTGAACGCGGTGTCGGATGCGGTGGTGATCGGACGGATCATGGATGAAGCCTTGATGGTGGTGTGGGGAAACAAGACGAGCCGGGAGTCTTTCGGACGTGCGCTGCATCTGCTGCAGGCAGCGGACATCAAGGTGGCGGGTTTATTTTTCACCCATCAGAAAGAATACATTCCGTATTATTCCAGTTATTATTACTATCATAAAGAATCATGATTCAATTCTGTGAGACGATTGTTATACATATCCCATCGCGTGCCATACCCGCCGGATAAAGGGGAGCGTGTCCGGGCGTTTCATGAAATCCAATCGCTATCGGGTGATTTTGAAATCACGCTGGGCTCGCTGGCGCATGAAAAGGAGGATGAACAGGCGATTCGTCCCCTGCAGCAGTGGTGCGCCAAGGTGATTTTGGAACCGACGGGACGGACGGGGGGGCTTATTCGCGGGGCGTGTTCTTATCTGGGAGGCCGGTCGGTCACCGAGGGATATTTTCGCAGCGCGGGGCTGCTGGCGCGGCTACAGAAAGAGAGCCGACGGAAAAAATTTCACGTGGCGATGGCGTATTCCTCGAGCATGCTGCCGTATTTGCAGGCGGTGAAGGCGGGATTCAAAGTCATGGATCTGGTCGATGCCGACAGCGCGAAATGGCGGGAGTATGCCGAGCGTGGGAAATGGCATACCCGGTGGATGTACCGCCGGGAAGGAGAGCTGGTGCAGCGGCTGGAGCAGGATGCCATTATTGGATGCGATAAAGTGTTTGTGGTCAGCGAGGCGGAGTCGCGGGTGCTGGGGGGATTTGCCCGGAAGGTCGGCGCGCTGGAAAACGGGGTGGATCTGGAGTATTTCCGACCCGCGGAAAACTGCCCGGGCCACGAAATGTCGCTGGCGTTCACCGGAACGATGGATTACCGGCCCAACGTGGAAGGGGTATGCTGGTTCGCCCGAGAGGTCTGGCCCGAGCTGAGAAGGGAATTTCCAGAGTTGAAATTTTATATTGTCGGACGAAATCCCACGCGGGCAGTTAGCCAATTGAGCGGGAGGGACGGGATTGAAGTTACTGGAACGGTTCCGGATGTGCGGAGTTACATGCAGGCGGCGAGCGCGGCGGTGTGTCCGCTGCAGATCGCCCGGGGAATTCAGAACAAGGTTCTGGAGGCGATGGCGATGGGCAAGGCGGTGGTGGCGTCGCGGGCGGCTCTGGCGGGGCTCGAGGCGCAGGCGGGGAGCGAGAGGCTGGCGGCGGCCAGTCGGGCGGCAGGGAAGGGG
>CAZOTP010000209.1:0-6272 GCA_964582655.1 uncultured Pirellulales bacterium
ATATGTCCGGGCCATCCAGACCGCCTCCAAAAACCTCATGGGCCTGATCAATGACATCCTCGATTTCTCCAAAATTGAATCCGGAAAAATGCAGATCGATCTCATCGATTGCGACCTGGAAACCGTCATTTCCGATGTGGATTCCCTCATGCGGCCCGCCGCCGTCCAAAAAGGGCTTGAGTTTAAAGTCCTACACCGCACCGCTCTGCCGGGCCGCGTTCGCATGGATCCCGTGCGGGTCAGACAGTGCCTGATCAATTTGATCGGAAATGCCGTGAAATTCACCGAATCCGGACATGTCCGCCTCCTCCTTTCGGAAGAACGGAAAAACGATTCCCACTTCCTCCGGTTCGATGTCGAAGATACCGGCATCGGAATCCCCCTGGAAAAACAATCCTTCATCTTCGATTCCTTCATGCAGGCCGACAGCAGCACCACCCGGAAATATGGCGGCACGGGCCTCGGACTGGCCATTACCAAACAAATCGTCGATCTCATGCAGGGGGAAATCTCCCTGGCCAGCTCTCCCGGGCAGGGTTCTGTCTTCACCCTGAAAATTCCCGTCCAGATCGCCTCGGAATCCGAAAAAACCCTGGGCGAAAAAACGCTCGCCTCCTTGATCCTTCAGGAAGAGGATGTCCGGGAACTCCTGCAAGGCAATGCGCTCGTCGCCGAAGACAACCCCTCCAATCAGCTCCTGATTCAAATCCTTCTCGAAAAAATGGGCCTGACCGTTTCCCTCGCAAACGATGGCCGACAGGCCCTCCAGAAAGCCGCTTCCGAATCCTTCGACATCATCCTGATGGATATGCAGATGCCCGTCATGAATGGCTATGAAGCCGTCCGAATCCTGCGGCGGCAAGGCTGCACCCTTCCCATTCTTGCCTTGACCGCAAACGCCGTCATGGGCGACAGGGAAAAATGCCTCCAAGCCGGATGCACCGATTATCTCTCCAAACCCATCGACAGAACCAAATTGGATGATATCCTCCGCCGTTATCTCATCCCCGAAAATCACGCACAGCGGCAAAGGATTCCCCAAAATCCGGAAACGATCGCGAAAAATCCGGCATAATTCGTCGTATATCTATAGTTCCTTTTTACCGCAGGGGCTGCCGGACCGGCGAAGAACATCCCATCTTCGGCCGTCCTTCTCCAGCAGCGCATCCGCCTCCTTCGGACCCCACGATCCGGCCGGATACGCCGCTAAAGACCCCGACGCCGCCGAACAGCCCTCCAGAATCGGCGCCACAAAATCCCACGCCGCTTCCACCTCGTCATCCCGCGTAAACAGCGTCGAATCCCCCATGATCGAATCCAGCAGCAGCCGTTCGTACGCGTCCGGCGGACTGGCGCAAAATGAACGCTCGTAATCAAAATCCATCTGAAACGGCTCCAGCTTCATCGCCGGACCGGGCCGCTTCACCTGAAACTGAAGCGAAATCCCCTCGTTCGGCTGAATCCGAAGCGACAATACATTGGGCGGTATCGCTCCATACGCCCCCGTATTGAACAGCACCTGCGGAACCGCCTTGAAATGAATTCCGATATCCGTCAATCGTGCCGCCATCCGTTTGCCCGTCCGAAGATAAAACGGCACCCCGCTCCAGCGCCAGTTGTCGATCATGACCTTAAACGCCGCAAACGTCTCTGTCCGGGAATCCTTCGCCACGCCCGGTTCCTCCAGATAACCGCACACCGTTTGCCCTTTGTACGTTCCCCGCCCGTATTGAGCGCGAACCACTCCGTTCGCCGCACAGTCCGGCGAGATCCGCCGCAGCGATCGAAGCGCCTGCACCTTCTCATCGCGAACCGCATCCGCCTCCAGGCTCGCCGGAGGCTCCATCGCCACCAGCGTCAGCAAATGCATCATGTGATTCTGAACAATATCCCGCAGCGCCCCCGCCCGGTCGTAATACGCCCCCCGGTTCTCAATCCCGATCGATTCGCTCACCGTAATCTGCACGTGATCGATATAATGATGATTCCAGATCGGCTCGAAAATGCTGTTCCCGAATCGAAAAACCAGAATGTTCTGCACCGTCTCCTTCCCCAGATAATGATCGATGCGGTAAATCGACTTCTCGTGAAATACCCTCCGGATCTGCTGATTCAACAACCGGGCGCTGGATAAATCACGTCCGAACGGCTTTTCGATGATCAGCCGCCGCCAGGGTCTTTGACCGCGGTGCTCCGGGACCAGTCCCGCCTGATGGATTTGATTCACAATCTCTGGAAAATGCTCCGGAGGCGTCGCCAGATAAAACAAATAGTTTTCCTCCATCCCCTCCCGCCGGCAAAGCCCCTCCAGCTTCCCCCGAAGAGCTTGATAGGCCGCCGGATCCTCAAACGATCCCTGATGATAGTCGATCCGGTTTGAAAATCCCCTCCAGATCGACTCCTCCAGAGCCCCCCGGCGGCTGTGCTGTTCCGTCATCCCCTTCAATTCCTCGCGAAAGGCTTCCTCCGTTTTCACCCGCCGGGCAAACGCCACAATCCGAAATCGATCCCCCAGTTGCCGGTCCCGATACAAATGATACAGCGCCGGTATCAGCTTCCGGTGCGTCAAATCCCCCGTCGCTCCGAATATCACCAGGCAAAAAGAAACAGCGGTTCCGCCCATCTTTTCCCCGCCCTCCTGAACCAGCCCGACTTTACCTTCCGACATAAATCTCTCCTTCGCTGGATCACCATCTTGGCGGACCGACAGAACTCGTTCCGCCTATCATCCTATTATAGGACCCATACCCGTTCCCGCCAGCAGGCAGGTCCAGGCTGAAAAGATTTACATAACATATTGAATTAAAAGATGTTAAAAATAAAGCCCCGGACAGTTTTACATTGTCCGGAGCTTGATTCATGGGCCGGGATGGATTCGAACCATCGTAGACTTGCGTCAACGGGTTTACAGCCCGTCCCCATTGGCCGCTCGGGCACCGCCCCAGACTGCCATATTCACTTATCGACCTCGGGGGTTTGGCGTAGCCAATCACCCAAAGAAACGTCACTATATACCATTCCCCCGTAAAATGCAAGTTCGCGATGGAAAAAAATTGGATCAGGCCCCGCTCGTTCCTCCCCCGCAGAAATGCGTTTCAGCGAGAGCTCGTGTACCCCCGCGCCGACGGAATCGATTGAATCCGTTCCACCATTTCCTCGCTCTGCAATTCCATAAAACTCGCCCCCACCGAATACCACCCGCCTCCATGATCGTGATTCCGAACCACCGCCGCCAGCAGATAGGTGGGACCTTCATCCTTCCGGGGCAAGGTAATGCAGATGGTTTGAGAAATGGGAAACGGATAGGGACTCAAAAAACCAATTCCCGATCGGGATATGTTATACACCACCAGACGCTCCGCCGAACTCAATTTGAATTGACCGTCCTGCCGGCTGACTTTCATGATCGACATCGGAACCCGCAGGTAATGCCGAACATGCTTGCGGGTATAAGGCCTCCCCTGGGGTTCGTCGGAAACCAGATTCTTCAGCTCCGAGACGTCCGGCTCCAGTTGATCCGGATCGAATTGCAGTACCGCCGATTCGATCATTTTCGCGAAGGACTTGACGATCTCCTTGTCGAATTTCGAAGGCGACTGCTCCTCCAGATGCGTCAGAACCTCTTCCACCGTAAAGGCATGATCCCGGTAAGGCCGCACCGACGTCATCGCGTCAAACGTATCCACAATCCCCGCCAGGCGGCCCATCACCGATATTTCATCCCCTTTCAATCCCTTCGGATACCCCGTCCCGTCCATCCGTTCATGATGCTCCGCGACAATGCACAACGATTCCGGGGGAAGGTCCGCCACCTTCTCCAGATGCTCATATCCCAGATCCACGTGCTTCCGGATGATATCCAGCTCCTCCGGCTTTAAGGGCGCGGAGGAATTCAGCAGTTCCGGGGGAATAAAAATCTTCCCGATGTCGTGCAGCAGCGCCCCGCTGCCAAGACGCTCCAGCGTCTTGCTGTCAATAATTCCGATCTTATACCCCAGCGACACCGTGGACGTGCATACATTCACCATGTGCGTCGCCGTGTAAAAATCATGGTTCGATACTTCGTATAAATAGTGAAACGCCCCCTTGTTGTTCATGATCATCTTCACCGTCGCCAGCGAAATATTCTCCGCCTGACGAATCTGCTTCTTGTCCGGAGCCGACTGCAGCAGCTGATTCGCCAGCTCCAGACTCGTAAAATACAGCATCTCCGCTTTCTTTTCCTGCTGGATTCGCTTGTCCTGCACAATCTCCCCGATGCACTTTTCCAGCGTCCGATAATACTGCTGGTGATCGTGAACCGAGACATACACGAAATCCACCCCGCTGTCGATCAGACGCTGGTAGTCCTTTTGGCCGAAATCCAGATCCTTGTCCCGATACAGCGAAAAACCTTCGCTGCTCTTTAAATACACCCGGAGCCCCGAAAAACTTTCCGGAGGCACGCTGCGCAAAGGCACCGGCAAATACCCCGCTTGGCTGCTCAAGGATTTTTTCAATATGGCGTTATTAATGGCCGGTTCGCCTTCTGTTCCTATCGGTAACCCCATAAGAATTCGTGTTCTGCCATAATGGCCCGCTATGGTATATCAATGGCTACTATCTATTTCGTCATATTCATACGAATACTTGGGCAGTTTCTCGAAAAATACGCCCGGTCAGACCAGATTCCCGCCGCGGAACATCATACCAAAGCAACGGACAAAGAAAAACCCCTCCCTGGTTATCGGACTATAACCGCGCCCCAGCCCCACCAAAAATCAAAATTTGACTTTTGCCCACGCTTCCGATACATTCCACCTCTCCGTCGATTCGGGCGATTAGCTCAGTTGGCTAGAGCGCCTGCCTTACAAGCAGGAGGCCACAGGTTCAAGTCCTGTATCGCCCAGTAAACCATAAGCCTTTGTCTGATAATCAGATAGAGGCTTATTTTGTTGTTAAAAGAGGTATTGGGGTTGAGGGCGTGGTTACTGGGTTGGTTACTGGATTAGTAAATAGGGAATTTCGGTATACAAAGGCTGAATGTACTGTTTTGCATCGTTTGTATGAGAAGGCTGTTGTTCGTATTGTGAATGCAGCTGTCCGGGGTGGTTGGAATATAAGAAGGGTGTCTTGGTCTAAGTGGTCGGTTTATATAAATTTGAGAAGGATTGGCGAAAAAGGGTATTACGAGAAAAGGGTAAGAGTATCAAATCATAAAAGCTGCTATGGAACGTTTAGCAGGAAATGGGAGTATTTGATTCAAAGTGGATCTTGTGGGCTGGCGTATATCGAGGGCCGTTTATCGGGTGCGATTGTTCGTTCGGAGTACAGAAAAACAAGCGATACGGCAAGGGGAGTGCCTGCCTATGTGGTTTATGGGAAAACCCTGTGTGATTGGATAAGGCGGTCCCCTTGCCTGAGCGGTCGAGGCAGAACGTTGGCCAGTCGAGCAATCCCCCTCCCTACGTTACCCGGGGGAGGGGATTGCGATGTTTCGGATGCTGAGGGACGTTCGGACGCAACGGGGGCCGATGTAAGCGTCAGCAAAGGGGAAAACCCTGTGTATTCGTTGGTTGAAAGTGTTGAGTCGTATGAAGGGCTGGAGGCGTTTGCCGTCCCCGTGCGTCCGAAGCACGGGAAGGCGAACACCGCAGCAGATCATAAAAACCAGTGGGCCCCCAGCATCTTGGCGGATCAGGGAGCCCAAAGGATTATCAAAAGGTAAAAATATTATGCAGAACAGGTCAAGTGTTGTCAATGTTGAAAAAACAGCGGATGGTATATATAGGGCTTCTGGCGTGGAGAAGCCTTCCCGGGGGGTTTGCTCTACTAACAGACCCCCCGCAAATCTCAAGAATGAGATTTCTGAGCAAGGCGGCGAAGATAGGGCAGTCTTGAGTTTGTATGTAAGGTGGGGAGAGCCAGCATGGCAGACCCTGGGCAAAACTCTGGATGAGGCAAAGAAAATTGCTCAGGATAAGCCGGAAGATTTATCCAGGTTTGTTAAAATGGGTAATTATCTGGGTGAAGTAAAGCACACAGGGAAAAAAGCCGGCGGCGCCTCAGGTCCAATGTTTATTTGGCAGATGATTATTGAGGGCCGAAGGTTTTATATTGCCCGGCAGCAAGAACCAAAAGGAGAGGTTCCTAATATGATTGTGGATGTATCTTCATTGGAACTGATGCGGAATAATGGGCTTATGTGGGAACGTCACAGGTTGGAAGAAATTATAGGGGCGATGGGTGGGACGATATTGGAAATCAGGATTTCCCGTGTTGATGGATGTGTT
>CAZOTP010000210.1:0-6271 GCA_964582655.1 uncultured Pirellulales bacterium
TGTCCATTACTTTTTATTCATTTTTCACCAACTTTTTTGGATGAGAACCAACTTTATAAAACGAGCTGGAAGAATGAATAGATCACTCAGCAGGAAGATTGTCATGGTTCCATATAATGGAGAGACATAAAGATGGATATACCTGATACAACTATCAATAACCCAATGAAAAAATCATTCCGAAAGCCTGCGGTTTTCTGGATGGCGCTGGGAACGGGGATCCTGGTGATACTTGCGACAATATGGCTTACTGAATTTTGTACTCTTTTTGTCAGTTTTTATGAAGCATTATTCATCGGAGGGATATTTACATGCGTATTCGCCTGGACGATTCTTCATGTCTGCCGAAAACGAAGGTATAAACGGGTTTCCGGATATATTCCGATTCTTTTTCTTATCCTCGGAGCAATAATTTCCTGCACGGTTCCCTTTGAGAAATATTTATAGGAGATCGATACGCATTGGAATATAGAGCGACGCATCGAGGTTGTAGAGAAGATTCGGTTTGGGGAGTGGAAAGCCCTCGATGAAAAACATGGATCGGGCAAGGTCGTTTTACCCTGGTATATGCGATATCTCTCCAAGAGAGTAGGAGAAGTATTTGTGGAAAAGAAGGAAACCGAGATGTATGTGCTATTTTTCCGATATAAGGGAGTGCTGGATAATTTTTCCGGGTATATGTACCGGTCGGATGACAGTCCGCCTCGAAATGAGTTTGGCGGAGATTATTTTGAAGTGATTCGGCTACGGCCGCACTGGTACTGGATAGCGTCGAATTAAAAGAGAAGGAACCGTGCTGCACTTTATTATGAGAGAGACAATGCTACATGCATTACCTCAGATGCAAAAGCCTGTGCTTATATCTATCTATGGTCGAGCAACAAAGAACGAACTGTCAAACGCCTGTATTCCAATCGGGAAGTAATAGTAATGGATTAATTTGGAATCGCCTGAAATTCGCTTGTCGAAGTGCAATAGCGAGATATAATCATGGAAACTACCGATGACAGTCGTCAACGAGAATTCACCCAGGAAATGTGGGTACCTATGAAACACAAAGATTCAAACCAAAAACGGACAATTTCCCGCCGCGATGCACTCCAAGGGGCGGGGTCGCTGGGTCTGCTGGGTCTGGCGGCGGCGGGTTCCCGCGTTTCCCAGGCCCAGTTGACTTCCGAGGCTACACTTTCGGATAACTCCACATTCTCAACCCCCCTCCGAAAGCAGATTTTTCAGAAGGTGCAGCAGACTCCATTCATCGACACCCATGAGCACCTTCAGGAAGAAAGAAAACGACTTAAACCCAACCTTCCCAAGGACAAATCAGATGACTGGAGCTTCCTCCTGTCGCATTATCTCGACAGTGATATGCAAATCGCAGGTATGCCCGAAGACATTCTTAAAAAATTCCTCGGCTCCGGGACGGACCCATTGGCGAAATGGTCTTTGCTGGAGCCTTATTGGCCCGCGATTAAAAACACCGGCTACGGCCGGGCCGTCGCCTTGTCGATTCGGGAACTATATGGCGTAGAAGAGCTTTCCGCCGAGACGATTGGTCAAGTGCAGGCTGGTTATGAAAAAACCCGCCGGCCCGGCTTCTATCGGCGCATTCTCCGAGACTATGCCAATATCGAGTCCTGCCAGATCAACAATCTCAGTCACCCATTCACCGAAACTGCCATGCCTGACCTCCTCATGCAGGACCTCAGCATCCTCGGCATGATTCAAAGCCAGGGCCGGCAAATTGAAGAGTACGCCAAACCCGCCAACATCGAGGTCAAAACGCTCGATGACTGGCATCACGTCATCGACTGGTGGTTTGAAAAATACGGCAGCCAAGCCGTCGCCGTCAAAAGCCAGCATGCCTACAGCCGTGACATTGACTACGTCCGCGTGGATGCCGATCAGGTCGCTGACGCCTTCGCAAAACATATCGCCGATCAATCGCTCGCCCCCGCTGAATCCAAAGCACTGGAGGACCATCTCTTCTGGTATGCGGTGATCAAGGCGACCCAATATCATCTCCCCGTCAAACTGCATACCGGATATTACGCAGGCGTCAACAGAATGCCCCTTGATCGGCTGATGCGAAATCCCGGCTCGGCTTCGGACTTGTGTCGGCTTGCCTTGGAGCATGACGATACTGCAAACACTCGCTTCGTCTTTATGCACATCGCGTATCCCTATTACGAACCCATGATCGCCCTGGCCAAAGGATTCACCAACGCTTTTGTCGATATGTGCTGGTCGTGGATCATCAATCCGATTGCGGCCAAGGATTTTCTAAAAAAACTTCTCCTCACCGCCCCTGCCAATAAAATCCTCACCTTTGGCGGTGATTACAAACCCGTCGAGGTTGTTCTTGGTCACGCGATTATCGCCCGACGCGGCATCGCTTTGGCGTTGTCAGAACTCGTCGAAGACGGCTGGATCCCATTGAAGAACGCCATCGACCTCATTCCCCTTATCATGCACGAAAACGCGCGACAAATTTTCCGACTCGACCAGAAGCCCCCGCCGACATAAACCTCCAGCGTCAACGCAGGATTTCCTCCTTAACCTATTATCTTTCGGGAAGTTTGGCGTAGATTGATTATAAGTGATTCGACTGCAGCCGAACTAGTACTGTGCGGCGTCTCATTGAGGGTAAGGCATCATATGGCCGTTGGAGTCTTCGCCTGTCGTTTCGACAGACGATGCCAGCCAACGCAGGGTGGGAGTTTATTGTCGACGCGTTAGGAAATGGTCTGGCGTTTGTAAGGGGTTTTGAGTATGATTCCGGGAGATTCATGGATAGAAAAGGACGATGCGGAAACCGATGCATGACGGACCGGACAATCTGAAGCTGACGCCTGCGATGCGGCAGTATGTGCAGTTCAAGAGGCAGTACCCCGAGGCGGTCTTGTTTTTCCGGATGGGGGATTTTTACGAGACCTTTTACGAGGATGCCAAGCTGTGTTCGCGGGTGCTGGGAATCGCGCTGACCAGCCGCAACAAGGGGGAGGATCCGGTGCCTCTGGCGGGGGTGCCCTACCACGCGGTGAACAGCTACCTGAACAAGATGATCAAGGCGGGGTACAAGGTGGCGATCTGCGAGCAGATGGAGGACCCGGCGCAGGCGAAGGGGGTTGTGAAGCGGGACGTGGTGCGGCTGGTGACGCCCGGGACGCTGACGGAAGAGACGCTGCTGGATGAGCGATGCGGGAATTACCTGGCGGCGGTCTGCATTCGTGGCGGAGGCAAGAGCGGAAATTCGCGGAACTCAAACGCGGGATTGTCGTGGGTGGATCTTTCGACGGGTCAGTTTTTTACGGAGACAATCGAGGAGCGTTACCTGCTGGATGAGCTGGTGCGGCTTCGGCCTTCGGAATGTCTGGTGAGTGAAGAACGGGAGGAACTGCCTGCGCATTTCGAGGAGCAGGTGGCACAGTTGACCGGTGCGGTGATGACACGGCGGGCGGGGTGGCTTTTCGACGCCAGACAAGGGCAGGAAACGCTGACGAAGCATTTTCAGACGGCGTCGCTGGAGGGATTCGGGTTCACGGAGATGAACGCGGGGATTGCGGCGGCGGGTGTGATTCTGGACTACCTGAACGAAACGCAGAAGATTGCACTGTCGCACATCACAAGATTGCGGAATGTTTCGCGGGAGCGGTTTCTCCAGTTGGACCGGACAACGCTGCGAAGTCTGGAGATCGAACGAACGATTCGGGACAGCGGGCGGGAAGGATCGCTGCTGCACAGTATTGACAAGACCCTGACGGCGATGGGCGCGCGGAAGCTGCGGATGTGGCTGTGCTATCCGCTGTGCGACCTGGCGAACATCGAGAAGCGGCAGGACGCCATCGCGGAGATGCTGCCGGCCGATGAGCTCCGGGAGCAGCTTCGGCGGGAGCTTTCGGAGGTGGCGGATATGGAGCGAATCGCCTCGCGAATCAGCACGGGGAGAGCCAGCCCGCGGGACCTGCTGGGGCTGGCGAAGGCGCTTCGGCAGATGCCGCGGATCAAGAAACTGCTGAAGGGATGCACAGCGCAGTTGTGGATGGAGCTGGCGGAGCAGTGCGAGGATTTGAACAAAACTGCCGACCTGATCGAATCGGCGATCGATCCGGGCGCCGGGCTGAGCTACCGGGACGGCGGGGTGATTCGCGGCGGGTACGATGAGGAAGTGGACCGGCTTCGGAGCCTGTGCCGGGACGGGCAGCAGTGGCTGGGGCAGTATCAGAAGAAGCTGATCGAGCAGACGGGATTCGGGAATCTGAAGGTGGGATTCAACAAGGTGTTCGGGTATTACGTGGAGGTGTCGCACGCGTTTCGGGGGGAACTGCCGGGGGATTTTGTCCGGAAGCAGACCATCAAGAACGCCGAGCGGTACATTACCGACGAGTTGAAGAAATATGAGCATGAAGTGCTGACCGCCGAGCAGCGGAGCAAGCAGCGGGAGGAGCAGATTTTCCAGGAGATCCGGCAGGCGGCCGCCGGGCAGACGCTTCATCTGCAGCAGACGGCGGACGCCGTGGCCAAAATCGACGTGCTGGCGGCGATGGCCCAGATGGCCAGACAGCGGAATTACTGCCGGCCCGTGATGACGGAGGATACGACGCTGGAGATTCGCGAAGGGAGGCATCCGGTGCTGGATTGCACCCTGACGGAATCGTTCGTGCCCAACGACCTGAGCCTGGGGGACGGGAACGGCGAAATTCACATCATCACCGGGCCGAACATGAGCGGGAAAAGCACATACATCCGGCAGGCGGCGCTGCTGGCGATTTTGGCGCAGACGGGAAGCTTCATTCCGGCCAGGAGCGCGAAGATCGGTCTGGTGGACCGGATTTTCACGCGGATCGGGGCCAGCGATGAGCTGACGCGCGGGCAGTCAACGTTCATGGTGGAGATGATCGAGACCGCGAATATTCTGAACAACGCGACGAGCCGCTCGCTGGTGATTCTGGATGAGATCGGGCGCGGGACGAGCACGTATGACGGGCTGGCGCTGGCCTGGGCGGTAACAGAGCATATCGCCGCGAAAATCCGCTGCCGGACGCTGTTCGCGACCCATTACCATGAAATTACGGAGCTGGCGGACCTGCTGGATAATGTCAAGAACAGCAACGTGGCGGTGCGGGAATGGAAAGGAGAAGTGGTGTTCCTGCATAAGATCGTGCCGGGCCGGACGGACAAGAGCTACGGGATTCACGTGGCGCAGATGGCGGGGATTCCGCAGGAGGTGATTCGGCGGAGCAAGGAAATTCTGCAGGAATTGGAGAACAATTTCAGCCGGGAGGCTCATACGGCACAACTGGGCGGTCAAATCAAAAAATCAAACAACGGGCAGTTGACATTGTTTGACAATCTGCCACCGGACCCGATTCTGGAGAAGCTCCGGCAGACGGACATTGACCATCTGACGCCGATACAGGCGATTAATCTGCTGGAACAGATCAAGCAGGAACTGGAAAACCGCTGAGAACGGCATACCGGTTTTTCCGTCTTCTCCCCTCCCGAATCCTCTCGTGTATGAAACCGCTTATTTCAGCACAATACGAACCGTATCCAACACGGGATACCGGTCGCCGTTTTCTGATTCAAACACCGCCTGATACTGCATCACACGGTCGCCAGGCTGAAGATCAAATCCCTTTTTAATTTTCACCCACGGCTTGGAAGCCAGCGATTCCCGGTTCTCCCCAGCGCGAACGGAAAAGCTCAATTCGCTCCCCTTGCGAACTTTCGCCTCCGCCTCAATTTCCCCTTTCTCCGCCGTCTGATTCCACTCGAACACCGACGAGGTATAGACCTGCCGATGCTTGCGGTTGTAGATATGCCCCATGTCCGTCAGATACATGTAATGACTGCCCAGCGTGGGCAGATACACCGTCTTCGGATCCACAAACCGCCTGCCGTCATTATACAAAACCTTGGAATTCGTCCGGTGATTCCCGTGCGTCGTGTGATTCGAAATCGCGATATCGATCCGCCCGTCCCCGTCGAAATCCCCCGCAAACGCATCCGCCGCCGAATTGCACAGAATCGTCGTCTTCCGCGTGGAATCAAATCCATTCGGCCCGTTCCAGTAAAAATGCGACGCCAGCTCCTCCCGGTTCAACTGCCCGTGATAATCCGGACCGAAAATATCCAGGTATCCGTCATTGTCATAATCCGCCACCGTGTAAAACAGCGTACATTGTCCGGGCAGCCAGTAGCTGTTCGTCTCCATGTAACCCTCCTTGCTCCCCCAGGAAATATACGTCCCCGTATCGAACACATCGCC
>CAZOTP010000211.1:0-6270 GCA_964582655.1 uncultured Pirellulales bacterium
GTCTGCGCCAACGGAAGTTCTTTAACCATTCTGGAATTGAAACCCGACAACAGCCGGATCATGACATTCCAGGAATTCATCAATGGCCGGCGTCTCCATCCCGGCGATCTGCTCCTGAACGGATAAATTCATGCCTTCATCCCACTCTTGCGATCTTCCCAACAGTTCCCCTCGAAATATTGCTGTAAATTGCCTGCTGCGCTTTGAGTATCGCAGTGAGTTGATTCAGGATAGTCTCGACAAAATCTTCCAGCTAAACAGCACCGATCCGCGGGACCGCAAGTTCGCCTCGGAACTGGCATACGGTGCCTGCCGGAGGCGGATTACGCTGGATTCTGTTCTTTCCCAATACTGTGATCGAACCTGGCGCAAGGTGGATCCCTATCTTCGGCAGATTCTGCGGATCGGACTGTATCAACTGCTGTTCTCCGCCGGAGTCGCCGACTATGCGGCCGTCAGCGAAGCCGTTCACCAGGCCCACACGACAAGCCTCCGGAACGCCGAAGGATTCATCAACGCCGTTCTCCGATCCATCCAGCGGGACCTGGAAAAATCCGCCGCTTACGAATCCGCCCCGCGGTCCCGCAACACGCTCTGGATCGACCATGAAACCTGTCGTCGCTTCAAAAAACCGGTATTTCCAGACCCGGCAAAAAATATCGTCAAGTATTTTACCGCCTGCTATGGCTATCCCCAGTGGCTCGTGGAACGATGGGTCAAGGCGTTTGGCCGGAATACCGCCGAAACCATCCTTCAGACGGGCAATTCCAGGCCGATTTTGTCCTTGCGGATAAATACGCTCCGAATCGCTCCCGAGGCGTATGCGGAACGGCTCAAGGAATCGGGCTATACGGTCTTCGCCTGCAACTCGTGCATCCAAATCGCCGAAGCGGTGAATCCATCCGCCTTGCCCGGCTTTGACGAAGGCCATTTCTATGTTCAGGACCCCACCGCCGCGAACATCGCACCGCGGCTGCATCCGAAGCCCGGTATGAAAATTCTCGATCTCTGTGCCGCTCCCGGCGGAAAAGCCACTCATCTGGCGGAGTGGATGCGGAATGAGGGATACATCCTTGCCTGCGATGTATCCCTGGAAAAACTCAGCCTGATTCAGCAAAATGCCCAGAGGCTCGGAATCCGCATCGTGGAGACGTGCCTGCCCGACCAGTTGGATTCCATCCTGGCGTCCCGGGGGCCTTTCGATGCGGTTCTGGCCGATGTCCCCTGCTCCAACACCGGGGTTCTGGCCCGCCGTCCGGAAGCCAGGCATACCCTCAATCCGGCGGCTCTGGGACAATTGAAAAAAATCCAGCTCGATCTTCTCCATCTCGCGGACAAAGCCCTAAAGCCCGGCGGATCGCTTCTCTACAGCACCTGCTCTATTGAACCCGTCGAAAACAGCCTCCTTCTTCCGATCTTCTTCGAATCGCACCCTTCTTACACCCTCTGCGAAGAACAGCTCACGCTCCCCCGCTTCGCGCCGGAACAATGCAAATTGGAAACCGTCTTCGCCTCAACGGCCGACCTCCCCTGGCACGACGGCGGCTACTTCGCCCTGCTGACCAAATAGCCGCGATCTCCCCGCCAGCCTAGGAAATCGATACGGTCTGCAGGTATTGCGGGACAAACGTGGACCATTGGAGATTCTGCTGAAGGTATTCGGCAAAATGATTGGCCGTATTGGATTCGCCGTGGATGATGAACGCCTGGCGAGGTTTGTTCTGAATCGCTGAGGCCCAGCGGAAAAGTTCATCGCGGTCGGCATGGCCCGAAAAACCGGTAATCTGTTCGATCCGGGCTTTCACGGGATACATCTGTCCCAGTATTCGAACTTCTTCGGGTTTCTGAAGAATTTGACGGCCCAGAGTGCCGGCCGCCTGATAACCGACAAACAGAATGGTGGATTCCGGACGGCTGATGTTGTTGACAAGATGGTGTTTGATGCGGCCTCCGTTGCACATGCCGGAACCAGCGATAATCATGACCGTGCCGCTGATATGGTTGATGGTCTTGGACTGGGAGGTTTTTTCACAGAGAGTCAGACCGGGATATTCAAAGAGCGATTTATGCTGCTTCATGCGGGCCAGCATCTCCTGGTCGAGCATTTCCGGATGATTCTGAAATACTTTGGTCACTCCCACGGCCATGGGACTGTCGAGAAACGTCAGCAAATGCGGAATGCGGTCTTCCAGCAGCAGTTCGTTGAGATAATAAAGAATTTCCTGTGCCCGCTCGATGGCAAAGCTGGGAACCACGATATTCCCGCCGGCTTTTCTCGTCGAATTGATGATTTCCGCCAGGGCGTCTTTCACGTCGGCGGCATTCGAATGGAGCCGGTCGCCATAGGTGGATTCCAGAAATACATAATCCGCCTGATCAAAAAGAACCGGATCCCGAAGAATGGGCTTGTCCCACCGGCCCACATCGCCGGAAAAAAGAAGACTTCGGGTTTCCCCCTCGATGCGGACTTCCAAACGGATTGCGGCGGCGCCCAGAATATGACCGGCATCGTGAAAGGTCGCGGTGATCTCCTCCGTGACCGCAACCGGCTGATTGTACCGCACCGGCTTGAAAAGAGGATCGCATTCCTCGGCGTCTTCCACCGTATAAAGCGGCTCCACGGGGAAAGGACCCTGACGACCTTCTTTTTTGTGCCGTTTCTGCTTAAACGCCGCATCTTCTTCCTGAATCCGGGCCGCGTCGCGAAGAACGATCTTGGTGATCTCCGAAGTGGCGGTAGTGCAGAAAATCTTTCCCTGAAATCCCTTCTGAACCAGCCGGGGCAGCCACCCGGAATGATCCAGATGTGCATGCGTTAACAGTACCGCGTCAATGGTGGAGGCGGGAATCGGAAAGTGATCCCAGTTTCGCTCCACATAATCGCGTTCCTGGTACAGACCGCAGTCCACAAGGATGCGGGTATGCTTGGCTTCCAGGAGAAACCGGGAGCCGGTCACATTCTGAGCCGCGCCGAGAAAACTGACATTCATCTGCATGCGATAACCTCAATCGAACCTTGTGTTCGTACTTATTTAGGATCGGCTGGAGGAGGATATTTCTCCAGTGTAATCACCGGAGGCGAGGTAAAATCTCGCCAGAGTCGTTCATCCGTGTCTGGAACTGGTTTCTGGTCATGGACATAAAAACGGTATTGAGCCATGTAGGGCCTGCCGGGTTCAATCACAAAATCACCCAGTAAAACTGGGGAATAGCAGAAAAAAATGGGATCTTCTTTTTTGGGCCACAGACGAATCGGTTCTGGATGGCGGAAATTCCGTGTGTGGCTGAAAATCCCGACACCGGCCCATTTCCCATCGGCGCTGCCATACATTTCGCACCAACGGGCGCGGCTTGCGTGGCCATCCGCACGGGTTTTTCCTTCGGAGGTCAGGCATTCGCCGTTTCCGAAAGCCCATTCCTTTGCGCCGCGAAATCCCAAACCACCATAATGGTATGTTTTCAGGTACAGGGGACTCTCCGAAGCGCACGTCTGCGTTGTCGTGAAATCCCAAAGCCAGTAGCCCTTCTCGGGACCGCCAAGATGATACACCCGGATATCCCAGATTTCGTCGAGGGCCGCCGTCTCCTCTCCGGGATGGAGAAACGCGATATGCTGATGGAGAGCGGTGAACCGGGCGTAAATGGGGCCGGCTTCGATTGTCTGAAATTCTTTGAATCGTACCGTCCCCTGATTGAGCTTGAGGTTCCAGAAATCAATCTCTTTGCCCTGAAATTCCGTTTTGGTCCAGGGATTCCAGATCCCGACATGATGGGGATGATTATCCGGAGTGATCGGATGGATTTCCGTAAGAATCTGACCGGAAGGAGACCACAGGGGATGAATGTAGCCGCTGCGGGTGCAGAGCTTGTCAATCCCCTCCGGCGGCGGGACGAGGGCATGGTTATAATTCAGGACTTCCTTGCCGCCAACACGGACCTGGAGATATCGATCATGCTTCACGATTTCCGCCATGGGAAATTCTACCGGATCCCCCTGTGATAGATAAAATGTACGTTTGGCATTCGCCGGGGTATTGCCGGATAGAATAAACCACAGCCTGGGAGCTTTCCCCGATTCAATCTGACAGGGTAGAGGAATACGCAACCCCTCGCGATCTTCTTCCAGGCGGATTCGGTTTAGGTCGGCAGGCCGGATGGAATCGGGCAAAAAAGCCCAGACCGGCGTATCCATACGGGCCCATTGATCCGTCTGGACATTAATTTTCGCAAACGGCTCCGCCAGAAGGGTATGGCATCCTAATCCCAGCAGAAGAATCGAAAACAGACAGGAACCTTGCATATTCTGTCTCCTTTCCTAAAACACAAAAGCCTTTGCTCCGGTTATGTCGCTCGAACCATTGCATGGCAGAACAGTATAACCGGACCCAAAGGCTTTTTCATCGAATTTTCAAGAAACTTTAACGGCTTTTCACCGCCTGCGCGACCGCTTCCCGGAGAACGGAACAGCCTTCCCGGAGGGCTTCTTCATTAATGCACAGGGGGGGAGCCAGTTTGACGCAGCCGCCGCCTACGCCAACCGGTGCGAACATCAGCAGACCCATGTGGAACGCGTTGAAAATCACATCCCATGCCAGGTCATAATTGGGATTCTTGGTTCCTTTTTGAATCATGAGCAAGCCTCCGACCAGCCCTTCCGCCGGAGCAAAACCGATGAAATCGGAAAATTCCTTTTGAATCGCGGCAATCTGCTGCTGAAGAATCGGCCCGAGTTTGGCGGCGTTCTGCACCAGCTTTTCCTCTTCGATAATCTGAACGCTGGCCAATGCAGCGGCACAGCAAATCGGATTGGCCGAATGCGTGCTGGTCATTTCATTGGGACCGTAGAGATCCATGACGGATTGCTTTCCGATGACCCCGCTGATGGGCAGCGAACTGCTGATACCCTTGCCCATGCAGAACAGATCCGGCGTAATCCCGTACAGTTCAAATCCCCACATGGTTCCGCAGCGGCCGAAACCGGCCTGGACTTCATCAAAACAAAGCAGGGCCTTGTGCTTGTCACACCAAGCGCGCAGCTCCTGGGCATAGGGTTTGGGCATGAAGGTAGGCCCGACGCCCTGATACGTTTCGCTGATCACCCCGGCGACATTTTCCGGCTTGATATTCAGCTTGGCCAGTGTTTTTTCAAACAGGGAAAAACTGATGTCCGTATTACGGAATCCATCGGGGAATGGCACATGGACAATTTCCGGATCCAGATTTTTGATCCACGCCTTTCCGCCGGCCATTCCGCCCATCTGCTGCGATCCCATCGTACGGCCGTGGAATGAGTCGAGGTATGATACGATGACGCTTTTGGCGTCGCCCCCGATTTTTCGCCCGTGAGTCCGCATCAGCTTGAGGGCGCATTCGCAGGCTTCCGAACCGGTGCTCAGCAGAAATACGCGGTCCAGGCCCTTGGGAGCGATGGAAATCAGTTTATGGGTCAGTTCCACGCGGGGCTGATTGGGAAAACAATAGGAAGTCAGCATGGGCTTGGATGCCTGTTGTACAATCGCATCCATGATTTTCTTTCGACCGTGACCGGCGTTGGTAATCAGCACGCCGGATGAAAAGTCCAGCCACATGTTGCCAGCCGTATCAAACACCTGTACCCCTTCGGCTTTGTCCCAGATCATGGGAGGCTGACCCCGCATGCTCATAGGTTCGGCACGGCGAAGCTGTTGCAGATTCTCCACCGTCTTCGGGTCCGGGATAGTGCCCGAGAGCTTGCGATACTTCGTTGAAACCGGTTTTACTGCAAAACCGTCCAGAGGAAATTCTTTTGCCATGGTTGATAGTGCCTTTCGTAAATGATAAAAACAAAAAAATCAGTCTTTCAATTTCACCCCGGCCCTGGGACCATAGGTAATCTCCGCCATCCGGGCGTTGTTGAGAATCGACAAACGCCCCGCCTCCATCACCAGCTCATTGTAGGAACTGTTGGCGGGAGTTGCCATGATGCCTTCCTCGTCAAATCGTTTGATGAGAGCCTGCCGGGCTAATAAAGCTTTGGATTCCTCCAATCCCTTCGAAACCTCAATCGCCTTGAGGATGTTCTTCGTGATAAATTCTATGGATCGATAGCCATATCCCACCGGGGTCAGGCCGCCGTCGCCCAAGTTGACATACTTAAAATAATCGGGACTGGGTTCGGAATAATATTTGTCGCCGGGTGCGTTGCCTCGCTTGATGTAGCAGTATTCCATCCCCCGGTACTGATCGTTGTGGACCAGCATGCCGGAGATGTTGTCCCCTTTGCAATACAGG
>CAZOTP010000212.1:0-6255 GCA_964582655.1 uncultured Pirellulales bacterium
ACAACATCATAATACAAGGCGAACATCGCGGCATGTCCGGTCGGTTCTGTCTTCTTGCCATCCATAATCGAGCCGCAATAACTGCCCGATGAGGCATCCCACAATTGTTCGTTGAATCGGGTGTATAAATCCTTCGCCGCCTGCCCAAATATATCCGCCTGCCTGGATTCTTTGATAAGGTTTCCCAGATACGCCCCGTCCCGCAGCGAACAGGTTAAATACGCGTTGAACGTCGCGCCTTCGCAGGTCTTGTACGCCAGCGGATTGCCCGGATATGAAAATTCCCTCGCCAGGATCAGCCCGTTGACTGTTTTTTTGCCCAGATAATAGTTCAACGCCTTCACCAGCGTCGGCCAGACCTCCCGCACCTGTTCCAAATCGCCCGTCAAATCGTAATACTCCCGCACCGCCTGCACCCACAGGCAGCTGTAATCATCCAGGATGGCGTGAATTTCATCCGGCGGACGATTAGCAGGCCTCAAGGTAAACAGCCGCCCGTCCGGCAACTGACTCAGCCCGATGTGCCGGATGATATTCCGCAGCAAACGAGTATCCATGAAACAATATTCATTGGATTTTGTTCCCGGCCCCGCCAGTGCAACGCACGACACAGGAAATCCCATCAGATATCCATCTGCGATCCACTGAGCCCGTTCCCGGTCAATACAGTCCACGTATGCGTCTTCGCTGCACACCTCGATCGTATTGGCGCCGATGTTCCAAAGACCGGTCAAAACAGGATCGCTGCAGACAAATCGTCCCGCACGGGCATAAGGATACAGCCGATTCACCATCTTCACCGAATGTAAGGTGATCGCGCCTTCCATTAGGCGGATGACCACATATTTGCATCCGAATGTATCTGTCGCCATATAGGTCTGCCGCCCGGCGCGGGCAACGTACCGGTTCGGCGCATCATTGAGCCCGGCATGCGTCGTCGGTTTGCGGTCATTGTCGTAAAACAACATCGCATATTGAACCTCTATCACACTGCCCTCCTCGGCCTCCAGATCCAGTACCGAATACGCCTGCACTGCCTTGCCGATGTCCAGAATGATCTGGTGCCCCTTCTTCATCGAAAGGGGAAACCGCTGCGATACATATTGAGGAATATCATTTCGTATGGTTTTCGAAGTATCCCCCTCTGAGGGCATAGTCTCCTGAACGATAATTTCCGGTATCCTCTCCGTCTCCCGAAGCCGTGGGATCGACCGGGCAAACATCCGTCCCCATTTCGTTCCATCCACGGTAATCGGCTTTTCCCAGCTTGAATCGTCAAAACCTGTCTGCTTCCAGTCTTCGTTTTCCAGCCGTGCGTCGATGTTGTCCCGCACGGAAGAAAACGCAAGTATCCCCGCTTGTACTCCCTTTCGCACGCTGCACCGCCACGAGGAATCGGTCGTTATCGAAATCCCCTCTCCCGCCGGCATCACCGCTTCCAGCGAAACGGCAAGTCCCGGCTCGTGTTCCATGAACCGCGAGGTATCCCGGACGCCTTGTCCGAAATGATGCACCAGCACCGCGATTACGTTGGTTCCTTTTTTGAAATACTCCTTCACGTCTAGTACATCGTACTCCGGCCTTTGCGGATCGAAGCGGCAAGGTCCCCGCTCCAGATACGTTCCATTGATCCATAGCAAATAGCGGGTATCGGCGAAAATCCGCAGTTCCGCTTTTTCCGGTGCCTCCGCCAGATCAACTGTCTTGCGAAATCCCACGTACGCGGTCTGCCCCGCCGGCGCGGAACTTGTCCAGATCATCGATTTTTGGAGAAGTTCCCCTTGTGACGCCTCTTTTTCAGCCTCTATGGACCATGCTTTGGGGCAGGTGAACCAGGGCAAAACCAATAGTACCGAAAATAACATCTTTTGTTTTGAAATCATAGCACGCTCCATACGAATTATTCAGAGTACCCCATTTCTTTTAATGTTTTGTCAAAATCCGCCGGAAGCTCCGTCGGGGGTTTGTCCAGATCCCGACCGGCATAATTCAGCAGGTTCCGCAAAAGCCTTTCCGCCTGGGGAATATAAGTGATTTTTTTATGAATCGGCATGGTGCTGAGCATAAATTCGCCGGCGCCAAGAGTATAGACCGCCAGGCTCAGGCCGGACGCATAGCGCCACGATACATCATTCATACCCGCGATTGCCTGGGCGGGAAGATCGCCGCCGGACCAGACTTCATTGGGAATCAATTCCCGGTAATACACCGGATCCAGAAGGCCCCCGCTCTGCAATCCTTCGAAAATCGGGTGATTTTTCGCCCAATCATCGGCGTGATAGAGCCAGCGAGCCGGGCCGACCCGCACCGGTTTATGAATCAAAGGAATCCAGTCCGCGGAATCTTTTTCTTTTTCAAACACTGATGGCGATAAAAAGACCGCCGAAGACCCTCGCGCGATTCGTTTGGCCAGTTCGGCGAACGCCTCCGCCCCGCCCGACGCGGCCGGTTTGGAACCGACCAGCATCAACTCGCGTTTTCCCGTAACCGAAGGATCGAACGGACGCACCGTGATCCCGTGTGCCGTCATCCATTTGGATAATCCGGGATCGTCCCCCCAAAAAACAACTTCCCGTTTCACGGCGGGCATATCCGCCGGATCGAAGACGTAGAATTCGGTTTTTCCGCCCGTCGCCGCAGCGCCGGATTCGAAGCTGACAACGAATTGATACCGCCCGGCGGGTACATCCATCCGCACATCTTCGCGAAAGATCGATATGGCAAAAGGAGGCTCACCACTAACCGTATTGTCGGGAATCGTGACAGACATGCTTCGCTCCCATACCGCACGATGGTCCGGGCCGAAAATCCACAGATGCACGGGATATGCGCCGGGCCGGAGAACATCTTCATTGGACAAAACCGCTTCGAGTTTGACTTCACCGCCGCGATATAAGCTCCATGGTTCGGCAAACGTGCACCAGCGGAGCGGCGACCAGAGATCAAACATTGTCTCCATGATCTCCGGTTTAGGCTCCCGGAACAGCGTGGCCGTCACCCCCTCCCCCGTCATTCCCTGATCGACCGTACCGGTGATATTATGCCCCACCATGCGGGGATTGGAACGAAGCGCGCTGATGCCCAGAATGCGCTGAGCCGCCATTTGCCGGAGACTCTGTTCAAAAAACTCTTCCGGACGACCGAACGCTTCGGCCATGTTCCACCGCTGATAATCCGCCAGGAAATCATCCCGCCGCGCCTTGCAGAACCGGGCATCCTCTACGTCCGGATAGCCGCTTTGCTGGTACTGGCTGAACAGACGCAGCCAGTTTACCCCGCTGCCGATGCCGTATTCCGTCATATATACCGGTCGACCGGCATTCCCCGTCCGTAAAAGCGGCATCACTTCATCGTCGTGCGGCACATGCGGATAATAATGCATGTCATCCAGCACATCTTCCCACACCGCCGAGCCGGGATTGCTCAAGGCGCCGATTCCCTTGACGGCGCCCTGCAGATGAATCTCGCAAAGTTGAAATAGCGATGGCTTTTTTTTGCCGAGATATTGCAGAACTCCATAACACCAGGGTCCGGCGGGATTGTTCTGCAGCGAAAAGTCTCTGGACGCATTGTATTCTTTGCCGTCCGCCGAGCGGATGACCGCGTCCAGCCCAACGGCATCATGGAGAAATCCCTGCATTCCGTACGGCTGAATCCAGTTCAACTCCCCATATCCTACGGTGAAATCGATTGTATCATTTTGCTTCATCGCGCATGAGCCGGAAAAATTCTGCTCCTTCCCCTGGCCTTTCAGATTCAGATTGCCCTGAAAGAGCGGTTTGCCGTTATGAAACACCGCCACATCCGAAGTCGTGGCTGTTTTGGAAATGTCCGTAAACACCGCGGTAATTTGATATTCGCCTTTTGCCGGAGCCGTCCAACGCAGTGCGGTGTCATCGCGGTCCAGTCCCGGGAAGATACCCAGCCGTCCCGGTTCCCACACCGCACCGGAGGCTTCCAGCGTGTGATCTCCCGAATGGAACAGAATGCACGGATTCAGCCCTACTCCCGTACCCCAGCCCTGAATTTCGCTTGGCAAAACGGCGGCGGAGTTTTGCAGGTTGTCCCATCGGCCGCTGCCCAGCAGGACCATTCTCGTCGGATCCAGCGACCGGACCAGCCCGAGCGTTTTTACGGCGTGCCGCATCACAGCGCCGTTGTAGTTCTCATTTATCAGACCCCAGATAACCACGCTGGCGTGATTGCGGTCGCGCAGGATCATTTCCCGCACGGCCCGGTCAAACCTTTCATCAAAGTGTTCCGAGTAATCCATGCACCAGCTCGACATCGCCTCGTTATAGACCAGCATCCCGATTTCATCCGCGCAATCGAGCTGCGCCCGCAACGGCATTCCGGCGATATACCGCATCAGATTGAATCCCATCGCTTTGGCATTCAGCAGATCCCGGCGAACCAGATCCGGATCGACCGGCACGGAAATCCCGACCGGAAAATGATTGCCCGTATGGGATCCCTTCAAAAACAATCGCTTGCCGCTCAATCGGAAATAGCCGTTTGCAAACGAAAACTCTCGAAATCCGCACTTCAGCGAATACGCATCCGCGGAATTCAGTGATTCGGTTTCCACGGCCGCGGCAATCCGGTATAAACAGGGATCGTCCAACTGCCACAGACGCGGTTGTCCCACCTTCAGTTCCGCGGACAGCACGCTGTCTCCCGGCGGAAGATTTCTTTCCTGCGTCTGCACATGCAGCGCCGTTCCGCCTCCGCCCGGGGTAACGGAAAACGAAAATTTCCCTTTCACCGGCTTATCGACCGCATTGTGAACCGTCACTTCCAAAGGAATATTTCCAGTCTGCACATCGGGCCGGGCAAATACATCCGTAATCCGTACGGCCGGCGCCAGAATCAGCTCCACGGAATCGACAATCCCCCCCTGATTGAAGGAGGAGCCTGCGGCATAGTTCATCACCTTGTTTCGGTGCGGACTCTCCGAAAGCACTATCCCGTCGATCGGCGTGTCCGTCGGATTGAGTACCCGCACCGCCAGAATATTCTCGCCGCCGGGTTTAACCGCGTCAGTGATATCCACCTCGAATGGTGTTTCCCCGTTTTCATGCCCGCCGACCACGTCTCCGTTCACCCAGACATCGGCCTTGTAATCCACCGCCCAAAATTTCAGGACATACCTCCCCTGCTTTAGCGGATGAACCGGAACCGTTAGATTCTTCCAGTACCATGCCGCGCCGTGATACCCTGGAAATGGAACTTGAATCACGGAGGGAATCTTCACCGCCTTCGCTTCCGGACGGGGAGCATCCGGCCACTTCTGCTCCCGCCCGACATTCTCGGCATCTGTAGCGATTTGCCAGCCCGGTCCGTCCAGATTGAATACTGTTCCGCATATCGGCGTTTCTTTGCCGTTCTCCACAGCAATCGCCAGGTTCCCGGAACATAAAGCCCAGACAACCCCCAATAGAATTCGTGATCCGCGGATCATACATGCTTCCTTTCCTGAGACATGGGATGTCATACAATCAAACCAATCCCCCCCTCAACGGGATTGAATGGCTTTGATCGTCGTAAATTCCTTCATCCAGCCGCGGCTTTCATCCGATTCCCATCGCCAGACCGCCGCCGTCATTCGGTCGTGTGAGATCCGAACAACCACAATAGCCCGATTCTCCGGCGTCGCATAGGGCGAACCCAGACCGAACACATCGTATCCCTCCCACTCGTAATGGCGCACCGTATGCTCATGCCCCGTAAAAATCCCGATAATGTTGTATCCTGCAATCGCATCGCGAAACGCCGCTCGTTCCTCCTCGCACCAGTAATTCGAGTGCCTATACCGCAGATTATAATGGAAAAACAGAAGCACCGGTTTTTTCGGACCGATCGAAGCGAGGTTCTCTTTGAGCCAGAACAACGTTTCGGCATCCGGATAGCGTCCTGCACAAACTACCTGCGCAGGCCCTGCGTCCCAGGCATAGATATTTCCGCCCCGACGATGTGCTATGGCTTCGACCACGTGCTCCCGTCCACCGCTGTCACGAAAGTTCGCCGGATGATCGTGATTGCCGGCGGTTTCATACACCGGAAACCGAAGCAGCCCATCCGTCCCGTCTTTTCCGTAAAACTCCACAAAAGTATCCCAGTCCGATGCCTTGGCATCCTGGGTGAGATCGCCGGCTAGCAAAACTCCCGCCGGATCCTCGACCAATCCGCCGATTTCCTCCGGATACGGATTGCCGGGCAGTTCATTCATTGCTTCGATCATGTCGATGTTACTAA
>CAZOTP010000213.1:0-6205 GCA_964582655.1 uncultured Pirellulales bacterium
TCCCGCGTAAACGACTCCACCGGCAGCATCTCCACCTCCATCCCCCCCGCCAACTCCCCGCCAAGCTCCCGCAGCAGCTTTCCAATCCCGCTCTCCGGTTCCCCTGATTTTACCGCCGAACCATTTTCCGCCGGCAGATCGACTCCGAACTGTTTGTTATCGTACTGAAACTGCCGGTAATACACCCCGGTCCCCAGTGCCGCCAGCCCGATCAGGATCAGAATCCCGATCACGGTTTCCGTCTTCGACACCCTGCGTTCGGCTTTTCCGTTTCTTTCCGCCATATCCACTTCCTTGGAAGTAATCCCGATGATCGACACTTCTCCCATCGGATACTCAACCCTGACGAATCACAAACTATTTTTTCAAACTTTGTTTTTGGTACTCGATTTCCACCCGGGAAAGTTCATCCAGCGTGTGGGATTTCAAAATTTTGGTAATCGAATCGGCCATCTCCCGCCAAACGGAGCGGGTGGAGCAAAATGCCATGCGCTCACAGGGCGGCGATGTACAGTCAATGGGATCACCTGCGATATCCAGCACACAGTAAATATCCCAGACGGTGATCTGTTCGGCTGGTCGTGCCAGTCGGTACCCCCCCTCCGCACCGCGCACGCTTTCAACCAAACCGGCAATCTTGAGGGCGGAAGCCATCTGTTCGAGATATTTGCCCGAAATGCTCTGATTTTTTGCTATTTCCCGCAGGGATATGGGTTTACCATCTTTTCGCTTGGCCATTTCGATCATGGCCCGAACGCCATATCGGACTCGCGTGGATAATTTCATTGATTTATGCTCCTGGCTGCGATTTCATATTTCAACTATAGGTAATTGGTGTAATATTATAAATCATCCCCGTCGGATAGCAACGGATATTCGACGCGGTCGAGTTTGATTTTTCAACCTCTTCCGAACCTGGAATTTCAGGAGTCAAGCTATGGCGTTTCGTGCATTTCTCGCGTTGTGTTTGGCGTATTCCGGATTCGCGGCATCCGGTTCTGAGACGCCGAGGCGACTGGTTTCGCCCACCCCGCCAATGGGATGGAACAGTTGGAATCTGTTTGAGAACCGCATCCACGAATCCCTGATCCGTGAAATCGCGGAATCGATGGTTCGCTCGGGCATGAAAGACGCCGGCTACCAATACGTCTGCATTGATGATAGCTGGCAAATCCCGATGACATCAGAAGGCGGCACCGCCAATGCCGGGCGGGATGAACATGGAATCCTCCTTGCCGATCCGGAAAAATTTCCGCGCGGAATAAAGTCTCTTGCGGACTATGTGCACAGCCTGGGATTGAAATTCGGGATTTACACCTCGCCTGGTATCGGCACATGCCAAGGGCGCACGGCAAGCCGCGATCATGAATCCATTGACATTCAAACGTTCGCCGATTGGGGAGTGGATTATATCAAGCTTGATTTCTGCGGCAAACTGGATCCCCTCGACGATGCGCGAATTCTTTCTCTCTGGCGAAATCTTCTGAATGAATGCCGGCGTCCGGTCATTCTGAGCGTCAATACGAATTCCCGGGATTACGCCATGATTCGAAACTACGCCGACCTTTGGCGGACCACGGGTGACATTTGCGCCAAGTGGGACGCCCCCCGCGGCAGGCTTCGGCACAATGAAGTCGCCATGATTATTCGTCAGCACCAATCTCTGTATGAATTCCATGGGCCCAATACCTGGTGCGATCCGGATATGCTGGAGGTCGGCAATGGAGCCCTTACGGAAGACGAAAACCGGTCTCATTTTTCGATGTGGGCGATGCTTGCCGCCCCTCTGATTACGGGAAACGACCTGCGGACCATGACGCCCGCGGTTCGGGATATTCTTACCAACCCGGAAGTGATCGCGGTTGACCAGGACCCCCTGGGACAGATGGCTCGAAAAGTTCGGGAGGATCCTATCGGAATCCAAATCTGGACCAAACGTCTGCTGGATTACGGGGCCCAGGCGGCGGCTCTTTTGAATCTCACCGACAGCACGGCCCGGATCACGCTTTCGTGGAACGATCTGGGAATATCGGGGGCTGCGTTTTTGCTGGACCTCTGGGCACATCGGGATTTAGGGCTTCGTAAAAACTGTTTTACCGCGGAGGTTCCGGCTCATGGCGTTGTCCTGCTGAAAATCACGGCATGTGAAGATATCCGCCCCTATTCTGTCCCGGCGTTGATTCCACCGGAAGGGATCGTGCTGGAGACGGAGGATCATTTCGGCTACAATTTCATTGAATCCAAAATGGACGGATACTCCGGGTGGGGGTATGTCAAGGGAAACGTAAGCGTCTCGGCGTTCTGGTTTTTTGTGTCGGCGGAGGAAATTCCCGTTCGCCTGGAGATCCGCTATTCCAATCCGACCCCGCAAACCAATCGATTTCAGATCGGCATGCCCGGCAAATCCATGCAGACCATCGCCTTTCCGCCCACATTGGAAGCTCCCTGGCAATCTGTATTTCTGGATTACCAGATTCGCAAAGGCAATAACCAAATTTATCTGATTACTCCCGAGGAGCAGGAGAATGATCTGGCTTTGGACTGCCTGATCGTTGTTCCCCGGAAATAACATGCCCGATTCGGAAAACTGTTGCCCGTTACCACACCGGGAAGCTTGTCGAGGAGAATCAGCGGCTGACGCGGGCGTTTCCTTTCCAGATGCTCCAGACCTGCTCTTCGTCGGCGGGCTGCGCATAATCGGTGAGGAAGGTCGTCGCCAGCGCGCCGGTTGCCCAGCCGAACTGGATCCACTGCTCCGGCTGCCAGCCCTTGAGGATGGCGTAGAGCATCCCGCCGACAAATCCATCGCCGCCGCCGATTCGGTCCAGCACGGTGATTTCCCGCGGCTCCACAACGTGCCATTGGTTTCCTTCGGCCATGATGGCACCCCAGAGATGGCAGTTCACGCTGAGGACTTCCCGCAGGGTGGTGGCAAACACACCGGCGTTCGGAAACGCCTGTTTCACGCGCTGGATCATTCCTTTGAAGCTCTCGCACTTGGCCGCGAGTCCTTTGCCCCCGGTTTCAGGCCCTTCAATCCCCAGGCAAAGCTGGAAATCTTCCTCATTGCCCACGAGGATATCCGACATGGACGCAATCTGGGTGAAGAGATCGTGCATCTCTTTTTCGCGATTTTTCCAGAATGAAGCGCGGTGGTTCAGATCGAAGGAAATCCGCGTGCCATACTTTTTGGCGGCTTTGGCGATTTCCAGACAGAAATCGCCCGTCTCCGGCGACAGCGCGCCGATCAGACCCGACAAATGCACAATCTGCACTCCTTCGCGGTCAAAGATGCGTTCCAGATCGAAATGTTTGGCGCTCAGCAGACGGCCGACTTCGCCGGCGCGGTCGTTGAAAACGCGGGGACCGCGGGATCCGCAGCCGCTGTCGGCAAGATTGAACTGATGGCGGTAGCCCCAGGGCCCGCCCTGTTCGACTTCCATGGCTTCCACGTCGATATGCCGGCCGGCCAGGCTGTCCTTGATGAGCCGGGAAATGGGGCTGCCTTTGACGAACGCGGTCAGGATTTTCACCGGAAGACCGAGATACGAGCTGATGCTCGCCACGTTGCTTTCGGCGCTGGTGGCCTGCATCATGAATGTATCGCCGCAGTACATCGGCTGGCCGTGGGCGGCCGTCAAACGCACTCCCATGCTCGTGGGGACCAGCAACGCATAGTTACAATTTTTCCGAAGCTCCAGGCTCATATCCGGTTCCTTATCCTGTAATCGTTATACTTCGCAGTTCACATAACCTACGAACGGCGTATGGTACTGAAAAGCCTTGATGCAGGCAACAGAATATTTGGAACATTTTCCGCCTCCAAAACCGTTTCCCGGGTCCCCTCGTCCGATAAATCACGATTCTGTCCGTATTTGCGATGCAATCCTGTTTCCGTTTGTTCCCGCCGGGAATCCCAATCAAGGTTAGATGCATGCCCGTCTGATTTCAGGGTTATCCCTAAAACGGCATCTGGTTTTGACCGATGAAACCATTAATCGCAGAGGCGGAGAATACCGTCCTGCAAAAATAGTCTGAAAATAGATCGAATGAAGAACATGTTGTCGAATTGCCGAAATCCATGGACAGGGGCAGGCAGATTATCTCTGTATCGCATCCTCTTCATCCTGCTTTGCTGGCTCCCGGCTACTTCGTCCAACCTCGCCGCCGCCAATCTCGCGCAGATGCTCGCCGAGCCTGTCGGCGCTTTCCTCCAGGGCACCGAAGGACCCGATCCTGAATCCCAGAAACCCCTCGAAGAAATGTCCCTCGAAGAATTATCCGCCGTCGATGTCGTCGTCTCCGCCTCCCGAAGAGAGCAGGCCATCACCCAGACCTCCGTCCCCATCAGCATCATCACCGCCGAAGACATCCGCTACAGCGGCGTCACCAATGTACCTGAAATTTTGCGGTTCGTGCCCGGCGTCGATGTCATTCGGTTGGACCGCTACCGCTATGCCGTAGGCGTCCGGGGCCTTCACGACGCCGTCTCTGATCGCACTCTTACCCTCATTGACGGCAAAGCCGCCGACAGCTCCCTTTTCGGCGGCTCTGAATTTTTCCGCCAGCCTGTGTTCCTGGAAGATATCGAACGGATCGAAATCGTTCGCGGGCCGGGCGGCGCCGCCTGGGGCGCCAACGCCTTCAATGGCGTCATCAACATCATCACCAAAAAACCGCAGGACTGCCCCCGGTGGTTTAACTCTGCCTCGTTCAACGAATTCGGCGACAGCTACAACCATCTGCGGTGGGCGGAGCATAAATCCAACTGGCAGTGGATGGTTTCCGCCGGCTACGAAGACCTTAAAAGCTCCGAAGATACCCTCTATCACTCGCACTATGCCAGCGATTTCGATCCCGCCTATCAGCAGTTGATCGGCATGAACGGCTATACCGCCCGCGACTTCTCCCGAAACGCCCGCTTCGACGGCAAAACCATCTACGCCGTTTCCCCGGAACGAAAGATCACCCTGACTGCCGGATACTCCCAGATGGAATCCGGCGATTTCGAATTCTCCGGCTATTTCCCGCGCCAGAACAGCCATTACCAGACCCTCCGCTCCTCCGCCCGCATCGACGATAAATACAGCGAAGACAGCTCCGGCTACGTCCAGTGGTTTGGGAATTTCAACCGAAGCAATGTCCCGCCCTGGCTGCTCTATGAAACCCGCGACAATGACCTGGAAATCGGCCGTGAATTCCTCGCTCTCGATACTCATAACATTACTCTCGGCGCTAATTTCCGCTGGACCAACGTCAACACCACCTCCGATCCCCAGCAATTCGAATGTCCCGATAATCCCTTCAACGAATACTGGGCCGGCGTCTTCGCCATGGATTCCTGGAAACTCAGCAAACGGTTCACTCTCGAAAGCCAGCTTCGAGGCGACTGGTACTCCCAAACCCAAACCGACTGGTCCGCTCGCATCGCCGGCCTCTACAGCCTTGATGAAGGCAATCGTCATATCGCTCGTCTGAGTGCCGCCAAAGCCTTTCGCGCACCGCTGACCACCCTGCGCGAAATGTACACCCAGCGAAATCCTCTGCCTTCCCCCCCGCTGCCCCCGGACCTGTACGCCGTCAATCTCTACCCCAATGAAGATTTGAAAAACGAACAGACATTCTCCGTCGAATCCGGATATACCGGGCAATGGACCGACTGGCTCTCTTTCCGCTCCGATCTCTACTGGCAGCACTACGAAAAACTCATCGGTTTCGTCTATCCCGAGGATTCTTCCGGATTCGGCCGTTATTTCGTAACTCCCACTGTCACAGGCGGCGCGGATGCCTGGGGATCCGAAACCGAAATCACCTTCAAAAAAGATTACGGACAAGTCTCTCTCTGGTACGCCTACAATGACTTCCTCCAGAAGCACGGCCGCGATCAGGACATCCGTGCCTGGCTCCCTCCCGATCACAGCGCAGGACTTACAGGCCGTATCAAACTGCCTCAGGGATTCACCTTCAACTCCAACTTCCGCTTCACCAGCCAGACCCTCTCCGCTTTTAATGGTGTCGTCGATCCCTCCCTCGATCCGTCCTATCACTGGGACATCACGCTGGCCAAATCCATCGCCAAAGGCAACGGCGAAATTATGATCGGCATTCTCGACCTCCTCGAAAACACACGCGAGCCCGCTGTCGGCGTCGCCCAGGTCACGGGACACCAGACCGCCGGAAGAACCTTCTTCGCCAGAATCCAGCT
>CAZOTP010000214.1:0-6200 GCA_964582655.1 uncultured Pirellulales bacterium
TCGCCCGCCGCGAGGGGGTTACCTCTCTCAAAGAGCATTACAACGACCTCGATGAGCAAATTCTTATCTGGCGACTTCAATGGAAAATCTACCAGGAAGTACATTAAAATAATTCCATCCACACCGTTTTCCCCCGCCTTCTTCGTCCCATAAATCCCTATTCGCTCTTCGCCCCGGATTTTTTCGAAAAATAGCGCCCTTACATTTTACCTATTTTACCGCAAATCCCCTGCATAAACCGGCCAAACCGTAATTTAGCCAACTTGTGCCGATTACACAGGCTAAACCGACCCCAAAACCCGTTCTCAGTATCAAAAACCTTGTTTCCCGATTAAGCCTCCATTTCGCTCCGTCGATACGCCTCATACGGAAACGCGGCGGAATCCGCCTGATACGAATTTCGGCAATGTCGCCGGGACGAATCCGCCGCCCGGGAGAAACACGGTATGAATATGATTCTCGAGATCCTCGGCAAAGGCTTACAGCAGGACCTGCTTTCCCTATATATGCCTCGCTGCGACGTCCTCGATGAGCCGTCAGAAAAGCATCTGCTTGAGGCCTCCGCGCAAAGTCCCGCCGACATCGCCTATAAACTGCGCCTGGCCGTTCATTACGCCCTCATCGGTGCGACCGACCGCGCGGAAGAGCTTTTCACCGATATTCTCCGTCTGGATCCCCATCATCTGGATACCTGTCTTGTCTGGGCCGGCATGCACAACTATACCGGCCGCATCGAACAGATTATCGACCGTCTCGGGTACGCCTATCGCTATCATCCGCGCGACCCTCGGGTGCTGTTTGGCCTGGGCCTGTGCTACGAGCGGCAGGGCGATGTGGACAAAGCCCGGGAGCTTTACGCTTCGGCCCTGGAATTCGGATCCCGTTACGAACCCCCGCGCCACCGGCTCGCCGCCATCGAACGTCTCCAGAAAAATCCTGGCGCTGCGCTCGAACACTATGAGCACGTACAGAGAAACCATCCCGAACATATCTGGTATTACATGGCCGTTGGGCAGCTTTGCCTCGAAATCCGGCAGTTCGACCGCGCCAAGGACGCCTTCGAACGCGCGTTGACCATCGAACCGGACAATTTCGAGCTGCATGACGATTCCATCGAATCCCTCGCCCAGGAAGGCCAGTACGAAAAAGCCATCGAACGCCTCCATGAAATCATCGAAACACAGGGTGATTTCCCCGACACCTATGTCCGTCTCGGCGACCTTCACAACCAGGCCGGTCAGCCCGACGAGGCCTTCGAGTGCTACCGAAAGGCCCTCGACATCCAGCCGGGATACCTGGAAGCCACGGTCAAACTGGGGACTCAGCATCTGCGCATGAAACACTACCTCGACGCCGCGAAATTCTTCTCGCAGGCTATCGAAATCAACGAGCGTATCCTCGTCTGCTACGTGGGACTTGCCGTCTCCCACTTATGTCTCAAGGAATACGATGCCGCCAACGACACCTTCGAGCTGGCCCTGGCGATCGAACCCAATTCCAACCTGCTCTACTCCGAAGTCGCCCGTCTTCAGCTCAAAATCGCCATGCAAAACGCCCCCGACAGCTTCGACACGGACCTGCTGGAGAAAGTTCAGACCCACCAGCCCGAAGAACTTCTGAACCAGCAGCTCCACCGCCATCAGCAGTCGCTGCGAAACCATCCCGGCAATGCCGAGCGAAACTACCGATACGCCGTCCTTCTGCGGGGTCTGGGGCACAACGCCCAGGCCATCGACTACCTCCAGCGGGCCGTCAAAATCAATCCCTCCTACAGCGCCGCGCGCATCAAGCTGGGGCTGGCGCTGCTCGAACACCAGCAGAACGAACAGGCTCTCGACCAGTTTCAGAAATCCTTCACTCTGGATGACGATTTTGTGAAACTCCACTATAAACTGGGGCTGATGTACTGCGACAAGGTCCAGTTCGCACTCGCCGTCGAGCACTTCCAGCTCAACCAGACGCAACCCATCGACTCACTGGATTCGCAGGCCAATCTGCGTCTGGCGCTGCAAAATATGAACCTCATTGACCGGCCAACGGCAATCTGGCGATCCGTTTGCGAACTGGATCCCGAAAGCGCCATGGCGTTTCAATCCCAGCGGTCCTTTTCAACCCTCAATTTCGTGCCTTAACCGGGATATCCAGTTCCACTTCTCATAGGCCCTGCGGAAGGGGTTCCGCTTTGCACGGCCAATCCTCCTGCCTCGCAGGAAGAATCCGATGTCTCCGATGCGGCAAGCCAGCGGAAAACCGCCGCCGGAATGCCAACTCTGCTCCCCTTTTTAACTGGATCAATAACCCGATGAGAAAAGCGGGCTGGATGGGAGAGCCGGGGAGAACGGGGTATTTTTATTGAAATCCCGGGCGGGTTGGATTCTAATGGGGGCATGCAGCAGCGATTGCAGAAAGTTATGGCGGATGCGGGAGTGGCCGGCCGCCGGACATGCGAGCAGATGATCCTGGACGGGCTGGTCCGGGTCAACGGGCATGTGGTCCGGAAGCTGCCGGTGCTGGTGGACCCGGAACACGATTTTATCCTCGTGGACGGAAAGAAGCTTCGGCCTCCCTTGAAGGTGTATTACCTGCTGAACAAGCCGAAGAACGTGGTGTGCTCCAACGCGGAGGATGATACCAAGCGGCGTGCGATCGACCTGATCGGGCCGACGAAGTTCCGGCTTTATACGGTGGGCCGTCTGGACATCGACAACAAGGGACTGATTCTGCTGACCAACGACGGGGAGTTGACCAACCGCCTGACGCACCCGCGATATGGAATTGAAAAAACCTATGTGGCGGATATCACCCCGGCATTCCGGGACTCGGACGCGGCGACGCTGATGAAGGGATTCTGGCTGTCGGACGGGCGGGTATCGATGGAAAAGGTGGTCGAAACGCATCGGACGCATCAGGGAAGCACGATCGAAGTGATTTTGCGAGAGGGGCGGAACCGGCAGATTCGCCGGATGCTGGCGCACCTGGGGTACAAGGTGAAACATCTGACGCGGACGCGGATCGGGCCGCTGGCGATCGAGGGACTAAAGACGGGGATGTACCGATCCCTGCTGCCGGCGGAGGTGAAGAAGCTATACCAGCTCACCGAGCACCCGGAGACGGCGCCGGGCGCGATTCGGAAACGGCGGACCTCCCCGCGGAAGTCCGGACGGAATGTCGTGCGTAAAAGGAAAACCCAGGGTCCCCAACGGTAAACTACCATGAAGCGGAACATTGTATCCTGCGGCGTGCGAACGAGAATAATTCCGGCGGTTGTCGTTTTGGCGGCGGCGCTGGGCCTGGCGGGGTGTCCTTCGACGCCGACGAAACAGGGGATCGCCCAACTGGAGACGGCGAAGAATTATTACCGGCAGAACAACACGGCGGCAGCCATTCAGTCCCTGTCGTCGTTTCTCCAGGCAAATCCAAACAGCACGCAGACGCCCCAGGCGTATTATCTTCGCGGGCTGTGCTACCGCCAGCAGGGGTATTCCATGTACGCCCAGGCGGATCAGGATTTTCAACATGCACTTAAGGGCGGCGATGCGGAAACCAGGGGACTGTCGCTGACGGCGCTGGGGCACAACTGTTTTGAGTCGCAGCCGCCGAAACTGGTCCAGGCGGCGGATTATTACCAGAAGGCGCTGCCCCTCTTGAAGAAAGAGCCGCCCAAAGACGCAGTGCTGTACCGGCTGGGAGTGTCGCTGCAGCGGCTGGGGAAATGGGATAAGGCGGATCCGTACCTCTCGCAGTGTTTTGACGAGTTTCCGAATTCGGAATATACGGCCCAGGCGAGGAATCAGTTCGGCACGCGGGCGTTTACGATCCAGCTTGGCGCGTTCAGCACGCTGGAGAACGCCAAGAAGATGATCCAGAAGGCGTCGCAGGCGGGGTATGAGGCACAATGGTTTTCCCGGAAAAGTGGTTCGAAACTGCTGTACATCGTCCATCACGGGCGGTACAGCTCGTATGATCAGGCGCAGAACGACAAGCAGAGTCTTTCGGGCAAGGGATTCAACGCGATGGTGATTCCGCTGAGCCAGTCCAGCGTGAAACCGGACGGGCAATGATCGCTCCAGGGCGAAAATGAGCTGCAGGGCAATGATATGGGATTACACGGCGCGGATCGAAACAACGAGGTTTCAAGGCTGGAGGGTTTGATCGAGGAGCTTCTGCGCGGGAATCCGGAATTGCGGGATTCCATCGACGGGCTGAAACGGACGGTATCGGCCATTGCGGAAACATTCCGGCGGGGCGGAATTTTGTATGTGGCGGGAAACGGGGGAAGTTTTGCGGATGCGGTGCATATCAAGGGGGAACTGGCGAAGAGTTTTATAAAAAAACGGCCGCTGAGCAATCCTTCCATCGCGGAATCGCTTCGACAGGCGGGCAGGATGGGCGAGGAACTGCTGCGGGACCTGGAGGAGGGGCTGCCCGTGGTGGTGCTGGGAGAATCGCACAGCCTGCGGAGCGCCTATGCGAACGATCGGAATCCGGATTTCGTCTATGCGCAGGAGCTGAACTCGTTCGCTTCGCATATCCGGGAGGGGGCGTTCCTGGGAATCAGCACAAGCGGCAACGCGAACAATGTGCTGTCGGCGGCGGCGCTGGCCAGGGCGTACGGATTGCCGGTCATCGGATTTACCGGGCCGGGCGGCGGGGAGCTTTCGAAACTGGCGGATATTGCCTGGAAGGCGCCGGGCGATACCACGCACCGAATCCAGGAATATCAGGTGATTCTGTATCACGCGATGTGCATCCTGCTTGAGGAAATCCTGTTCCCGGATGCAGAAACGCGGTGACGTTCGTGAGGAAAAACGCGGGGCCCCCTTTTCGATGCAAATCCGTGAATCCGTCGATTAATGGGAATCCGTCTGCGGCGAAAGGTCGTCCTCGGACATGGTCCGGAGTTTGTAGGTGCGCAGGATGAGGTTGGCGACCATGGGAGGGGTCAGCAGCTCGGTATTGCAGATGATATCAAAATGCATGGAATCGAACGCCTCCTTGGACAGGAAATCCTTGACAAATTTGACCTGCTGTTTGTCATCCTTTTTCACCAGTTTCCGTGCTTCTTCCAGGGAGATCGCATGCTGCTCGGCGATTCGCCGGCATCGCAATTCAAAGGGCGCGGTGATGGCGACAGCAATGCCGTTCTGGCGGGGCAGGATCTGTCCGGCAGCGCGGCCCATGATGATGGCCCGGCCATGACGGGCGACGACCAGAAGGGCTTCCACCAGATGGCGATAATAGCTGGACTGATCGAGATAGCCTCCTTTGCCGGAGAAAAAGGATTCGAGGCTGTCCTGAATCCAGTTTCGAGTGCGCTCATCGACGCTTTGCAGCACATCTTTGTGGATGCCGAAGTTTTCGGCCATGAAGTCGATGATTTTCTGGTCGAAGATCCCCCAGTCCATGAGTTTGGCGAGGATGGAGGCGACCTCCTCGGCCTGACTGCCCATCTGGCGCATCACGGTGATATAGTTGATCCGGTTGTGCTCGCCGGGGAGGCGGCCTTCCTCGATATCCTTTTTTTCCTGCCATTCCCGCATGCGACGTTCGACGGTCACATCATAACTTTCGCCGCTGAAAAAACTGCCTGTCATGAATGGCTCCTTCCGAATCCAAGGCAAACAAGCCTGATGCAGGGACCGGCAAAACCGGCATCAACCCACATCCAGGGGGCGCAGAAACCCGAAACTTCCTGGCCGGTATAAACGGATATAACTTCTTGCATTTTCAAGTATAATAAACGCCATCGGGATTTGCAAACTCTTTTGCCTTCCGCCTTGTGAAAGGGGTATGTCCATTCCCCCCGATCAACGCCCGGATTCCTTTGGCCGGTTATTTTTTCTCTTCTTTCTTCGAGTCTAATATCTTGGTGGGGGTCTTGAGAAGATCGCCAACGCCTTTTTTGACATTTTCGCCGGCGCCTTCGAGCGATTTTCCGGTCTCCTTGAGGAGGGACTCGGCTTGTTTGGCGGTTTGCCCCAGAGCCTGCTGAACCCCCTGCAGAGAGGAGGAAATGCCACCCGCGAGGTCGGCGGGAAGGATGTCGCCGCCGGTTTTGACGACGCCTTCGGCCAGGGCGAGGAGGACCTTCCGGACGATTTCGGCAAGCATCACGGGCTGGCTGGAATCGGAGCCGACGTTGTCAATCTGGATGGTTCCCAGCTTGAGAGGCATGACGTCTTACTGGCCGGGCAGGGGAA
>CAZOTP010000215.1:0-6115 GCA_964582655.1 uncultured Pirellulales bacterium
CGGATTCCCCCATTCTCTGGAGGGCTTATCCGGGAGAAGAAGTATCGTGGATCGGCGGAAAAATCCTGGATCCGGACTGGTTCACCCCTGTTACTGATCCGGTTGTCCTCAACCGGCTCCCCGCCGAATCCCGGAATGTAGTGCTTGGCACCGACCTGACTTCGCATGGCATCACCCAATTCGGCCAACTGGTCAACCGCGGCTTTCGTTGGGACTTCGCGCCCGGGGCCTTGGAGATATTCATCGACGGCGTCCCCTTGACCCTGGCAAGGTATCCCGACAACGATCCCGTCCATTTTTATAATGGTTTTTCCGAAATCGAAAAAGTCATTCCCGACAGCGCCGGCGGAAATGAGAACTCCCTTTCCTTCACCTATTATTTTGACGATCAAAACCGCCCTCTCCGCTGGACCCAAGCCAAAGAGATATGGGCCTTCGGCTGGTTCCGATTCTTCTGGGCGGATGCCTTTGTCCCCGTTACACAGATCGATACGGCCCAGCGAACCATTACCCTTGCCGACAATGGCGGGTATGGCATCGAAGAGGGAAATCCCTATTATCTTTTCAACCTCCTCGAAGAAATCACGCAGCCCGGCGAATGGTATCTCGACCGTACCACCGGAAAACTCTATCTCTATCCCCCCTATGACCTGACCCACAGTTCTATCCTTGTTTCCACCCTGAACACCATGATAGACATCCGGGATGCCTCCCACATTACATTTGAAAACATCCTCTTCCAAACCGCCCAGGACCGGATGATCAATATCAACAACAGCACAAACATCCGTTTTCGCAATTGTACCTTCCGAAATGGCGGGACCGATGCCGCCTTTATCAACGGATCGCATTGCGCTCTGGAAGGCTGCGCCATTTACAATATGGGTGATGGCGCTGTCATTCTTCGGGGGGGAAACCGGGCCACCCTGACTCCAGGCGAAAATGTTCTGTCCAACTCCTACATCCACCACTTGTCGCGATGGGGAAAAACCTACAAACCCGCCGCGCTCGTGGAGGGCTGCGGCCATCGGATTTCCCACAATCTCATCCATGACCTTCCCGCCATCGCCGTCCTCTATAACCGCAGCAACAACCATCGCATTGAATACAACCATATCTTCAACGTCTGCCGGCTCGCCGATGACAACGGCGCCATTTATTCCGGACGGGACTGGGCCTCGCAGGGGAACCAAATCCGCTTTAACTACATCCACGACGTGAAAAGCCTCTTCTGGGGCTTTGGCGTCCATGCCATTTATCTGGATGACGGGATCAGCGGGCAATTCATCTTTGGAAACATCCTGAAAACCGCAACCGGCCGCGCCGTGATGATTAATGGCGGAAGAGACAACATTGTGGACAACAACCTCTTTCTGCAAAACGGAACCGCCATCTACACCGACCGCCTCCTCCAAAGTCCCTTTTTCCCGCAAACCTACACCACGCTCCGCAACCGCCTCCTGGCGTTTGACTACCAAAATCCGCCCTGGTCCCAGGCCTATCCTCACCTGGTCAATATTCTGGAGGACGATCCCAAAGAACCCAAAGGCAACAAAATCCTCCGCAATCTCGGCTGCGGAAATACCCGCTGGACCGAAGAAGGGCATATCCCCGGCGGATTTCAATTCTTTACCTTTGAAAACAACGTCGAAAATCAGGACCCTCTTTTTATCGATCCCAACCGTATGGAGCTGGGGTTGCAGTACAATTCCCCCGCCTGGAACATCCCCGGCTTTCAGCCCATCCCCTTCGACCAGATCGGCCTGATCCCCGAATCACCGACCGTTCATCTTCAGTATGTCAGCGCCGATACCCTCGCTCTGGCAGGCTCCTGCGAATCCTGGGCGCAGATAAAACAGATTGCCATTCCCAAATTCCAGCGAGATCTGACTCCCTGGATCACACTCCATTCCAACGGCCATTTCTCGGGGCAAATCCCCGCCAGTGTCATTGATTCCTTCCAGTTCGATCTTCAGATGATCCTGACCGATCCTCTCGGCCGGGAATTCCCCTTCCTTCTTCCCGCACAGGGCATCGGCCCGCGATTCGCTTCCTCCGATTCGCTCGGCGATCCTCATGACCGAAAACTTCCCTTTGGCCTTCAGCCTGCCGGCTTCCCCCAGACCGCGCAGATTCTCGTTACCAACAACGCCCCCACCCCCTACGATGAACCGCTGATCCTCCGCGGCTGGCGATTCGCCAAAACATCCGGTCCCTTCCAGATGATCGATCCCGACACGGGCAATCCGATTGCCAGTCATCCCGAGAATCCCGCGGAATTTCGGTCCATCGCCCGTCAGGAACAGCTTTCTCTCACCGTTCGATTCCTCGCCGGCGCGCCGGCGGCTTTCTCGGACACCCTGACTCTGCTTACCAATCAGGGTGACTATCTATTTGAGCTTTCCGCTCAGACCGCCAACGCCGACCTTCAGATCCAAAAATGGAACAACGCCGTCAGCCCCGATAAGATCATTGATTTGCACGACGCCTTCGGTCCCATCCGCCTCGGAAATCCGGCCGCCCTCTGGTTCACCCTTGTGAACTCCGGACCCGTCGATTTTCATATCGATCAGATTCTGCAAACGGGCCATGACTTTACCCTGTCCCATTCTCTGGCGCCCGGGAATGTCCTCTCACCCGGCCAATCGGCCCGGATTGAAATCTCCTTCCAGACCGCAAACGAAGGCGACATCGAAAATCAATGGACTCTCATCGAAAACGGCCGCCCGCACACCGTTTTTCTCCGGGCCAAAACCATTGCCCCCCGCATCCAGATCCCCGTCACCTCTCTCCAGTTCGGCTCCGTCACAACCGGGTCCCGCCAATCCCGTTCGTTCACGATTCAAAACAGCGGCTCCGACACGCTCCTTTTCACGCAGTGGTTTTTGGACAATTCCCAGTTCCATCTGACTTCCGCAGATGGCAACCTCTCCGCCGGCTCCTTCTCCATCGAACCCGGCCAGTCCATCACTCTTGAGGTCATCTTCATTCCCTCCCAGCCCGGCGATTTAAATGCCCATCTGCTCCTCTACAGCGATGATGGCAACCAGCCCGTAAGCGTCATCACTCTGGAAGCCTCCAGTCCCGGAATGCCCCTGTCTGTTTCCGAGGCAAGTCCGCTTTCCTTCTACAATGCCGTGGGCGAACTGATTACCCTCAACACGAAATCATGCCGCGCCGTCGTCTATCTCAAAAATGGCTGGTACACCCAGGCCGACATCGCCCAGATCCAGCTTTTCGACACCACCGACAAAAGCCGTCTCCTCCTCAAAACCAAAGACCGAATCACGATCGGCTCCATCACCGCTGACGGCAGTTTGGCGGAAATCCTCGCGCCTGCCGCCGAGCTGGAAAACAAGATCGACATATCCGGTCATCTGGGACGGCTCCATCTGGGAAACATCCGCTCCCATGCTCTCATCCAGATTCAATCCCCCGGTCCCAAACCCATGCAGATCCTCGCCGCCGACATCGCCGACAACGTCCGCTTTGAGCTCGCCGGCGACGTCAAACTCTTCAAAGCAAACCGCTATCTCGGCGGACGGCTCTCCGCCAATGCCCTGCAAGACATCCTGATCACGCAGGGGCCTCTCGCCGCCGATTTGATCGCCGAGGAATCCATCGACGCCATCGCCGTCCCCAAAGGCGTATTCGCCTCCGTCTGCCGTGCCAAAACCATTCGCTCCGTCAAAGCGTTCGATATGAATAACGCCTTGCTCAGCGCCGCCGATTTCATCGGTCGCATCTCCGTCAAAAATAATATCACCGATTCCTTTATCCTCGCCGGCTACGATATCGGCCCCTCCGCCATGAACGGCCCCGCCGACGATCGACTCCAGGCCGGCAATATCGGCTCCGTCCGCTTTGGAAACTCCCTCACAAATACCTACATCGCCGCCGGCGTCCTTCCCGATGCCATTCGAACGGCCCTGAACCTCCCGCTCGCCTCCGGCATTCCCATTTCCGCCGGGACCGGAACGATTCGAAACATCCACGGAAAAACCGTCCTGACTACCGATTCGAACACCCCCTTCGGGTTCTACGCCGCCCAGTTTATTCGGACCAATCTGAAAGCCCAAAGCGGCTTCGTCATCCAGCCCGACTTGAAGTAATTCCCTATTCGTTATCCCCATCCTTTTCGATGATTTTGAGTTGACCTCCGTCGATCATTTTGGATATGATGCCTTAAAATTGCAACATAAGGTAGCTCATAATGAAATACATACTCTATTCCATCCTGTCGGTCGTCATCCTGCACTCCCTGCCAATCCCGGTCCCCGCCCAGACTCCCCCCATCGACCTCAGACGCACTCCCGTCGTCGAAGCCTACCAGAAAAACAAAGACGCCGTCGTCAGCATCTCCACCAAACAGACCGTCCAGCAGCGGGACAGCTTCTTCGGAGTTCCCTTCGAGGATTTTCCCTTCCCCTTCGGACCCCGCCGCGCCGTCACCCTCTCGTCCCTCGGTTCCGGTTTCGTCATCGACCCCCGAGGCTACATCATGACCAACGCCCACGTCGTCGAACAGGCCGATGAAATCACCGTCATCCTCGCCGACAATCATCAGGCGCAGGCCCGAAAAATCGCTGTCGATCCTTCCGCCGATATGGCCGTCATCAAAATCGACTCCGAAAACCCCCTCGCCACCGTCGATATGACCTTCCGGGGCGAACTGCTCATCGGCGAAACCGTACTGGCCATCGGAAATCCCTTCGGCTACCAGCAGACCCTCACCGACGGCATCATCAGCGCCATTCACCGCGATCTGCCCGTCCGCGATGACCTCATCCTCCCCGAAATGATTCAAATCTCCGCCCCCATCAACTTCGGCAACAGCGGCGGTCCCCTCCTTAACATCAATGGCCAGCTCATCGGCATCAACACCGCCATTCGAAAAGCCGCCCAGAACATCGGCTTCGCCATTCCCATCAACCAGATCCGCAAAAAACTCCCATCCCTCATCCATGTCGATAAAACCCTCCGCGCCGATCTGGGGATCGACGTCGAAGACATCGAAGACGCTCCCGCCCCCGCCGGCGTCCGCATCTCCGCCGTCCGGCCCGACACCGCCGCCCAGAGAGCCGACCTCCGCCCCGGCGACCGAATCTCCGCCATCGATAATCACCCCGTCCGCTCCGCCATCGATTTTTACATCTCGCTGCTGGAAAAACCCATGGGCGAAACCTTCCACTTTTCCGTGGACCGCACCCAGTCGCCCGATGCCGGCGGCCCCAAAAAATTCCAGGCGAATCTGGTCCTCCGGCAGCGTCCCAAACCCGACGCCCCCCTCCTGCTCGAACAGAAATTCGGCATCTCCGTCCGAATCCTCGATGAAAACCTCATCCGCCAGCATGGCCTCGCAGGCCAGCCCGGTCAGCTCGTCGTCACCAAAGTCGAACTCAACTCACCCGCCGCCAACGCCGGCATCGAACCCGGCGATGTCCTCATCGGATTCAATGGCCAGGAATTCCCCTCCCTCGATCAGCTTGGCGCTTTCCTCGAACTCCTCGAACCCGGCGCCATCGTCCAGATTACCATGAACCGCACCAAAAGCATGGCCGTCGGCTTCCGGCAAATCTACCAGTACACTCAGTCCCTCCGCGTTCGCGACGTCGCCTCCCCCAAAAAATCCATGGAACTCTAATCCGCCTTACGCCCCCCATACGAAAATTTAAAGTAAACAGGATAGACAACTCCTCACTCACGCCTTGTCCTCCGTAGGGATTGCAATCATTAACGCTATGTTCTATGGCTATTCATATTATCTTTCTGAATAAAAGATCGAAAAGCAAGCACAGAGATACTCTTTCAAAAAACCTTATCATGGTTTATTCTTATTATCTGTTTGCACTTTTTGTCGAGTGTGAATACTCTTGATTAGATCTCCAGCCTGCCCTTTCACACTGGCATCGAGCCCATTCTTTTGGATAAAACTCTCCAATAAGTCCAAATCATTCTCATTAGGAACCGAATGCTGAATAGCTTCCAGACAATATTTCTGGATTTTCGGATCTTCCTCGGTTTGCAGCAGTTTATATACGATGGGTCTAGTTGATTCGTAGGGATAAAACAGCATGCCTTCCGCCACTTTCTCCTTCACCGCCGTCGATGCGCC
>CAZOTP010000216.1:0-6080 GCA_964582655.1 uncultured Pirellulales bacterium
TAGATACATGGCGTGAACTTGATCCACACGTTCAGTGTGCGGCCAACCTGGCGGGTCTTGGCAAAGCCATGGCGGTTTATCAAAATGATTTTAGAGAAAGCAATCCTGTCGTTTTTGGTCCGGAAAACAAAGGCTCGTTTGGAATGGGCCTTTATAACGAACCCGGGAAAAACGACAACACCCGCTGGATCGATCCGAACTTCAAGGACTGGGAAACCCAGCCCACGGCGGGCGGATGCCTGTTTCTCCTGGTCAAATATGCCGATGTAACACCGGAATGTTTTCTATGTCCTCTTGATCCAGAGGCTATGGAGATGTCACTGGGAGAAGCCCGAGACGCCTGTTCTGAAAAGGGTTTGCCTGCTCCAAAAAGCTGGAACGAGGTAAATGACTTTCAGTCTCTGGCGAATCTGAGCTATTCCTACAATGATCCGTGGAAAGCCCTGCTGAATTCTGCGTCCCCGCCCGCGGCGGCGGTCATGGCCGACAAAAACCCGGCCTACAGCACGTTCACCGGTGTTCCCAATCCCAAAGCCGGTGATTCCCCCCTTCAAACCAGAAAAGGCAGATGGGATGATGATAAGGGCAGAAATCCCCGCCCCGGCAACAGCCCCAACCACAACTATGAAGTGCAAAATGTCCTGTTCGCAGATACGCATGTGAAAAAAGTCAATGCTCCCACCGCCGGAATCGACCAGGACAACATCTATACCTACTGGCCCGACGGCGAAAACACCGCCCATGAGAAAAAACAGTTCGGCCGATGGGATAAAGGCCACGCCACAACAATAAACGACTCGTATCTGGGAAATTGAGAAAGGAGAATGGTTATGAATGCACAAACGATACAACATAGGATGCCCCTTCACAAACTCGCGCGTTTTTTCTACTGGTGCAGCCTGCTGCTTCTGCTGGCCGGCATGTGGGTTTTGATCGATCCCTTTCACCGCAAAACCGGCGCCACCTCTCACATCTATATCACGCTGATCTCGTTCGAGCTCTACATGTGGCTTCTTCTGGTTCTGGGACGCTGGCAGCTTCGCCATGAGCTGATTTCCGATGCCGCCCGCGTCGGCCTGTTTACCCTCGCCCTGATCGGCTTTGAGTTTTTCGCCCTGAACGAATTATACATGGCCGCCGGAACCGTCGCCTATTTCATTACGCTTGCCGCGATGGTTTCAACCGGATTCAAATTTTTTGCCGCCATCCGATGGCTTGGCATTGCGCTGCCCGCTCCATTGGGGATGATGTCCGCCGCGTGGGTGCTCCTGCTGGCGATGCCCGCTCCGCTGCTGAAGGGCCTGGAAAGCAGCAAATCGGTCCAGCATCTTGCCGCCTATGGCTTCTGCTGGGTGCTGGCGGTTTTCGCCGGAGCGCACCTGCCCCTGGTCGCCTGGCAGAAAAAAGCCGGTCTGAAAAAACGCGATCTGCCCTTTGGCCAATGGTACGTGCCCTGGATTATCCTCTCTGCGCTCGGTTTTCTGGCGGTGGTGCAGATCTATTCCGCCATGGACGGCCTGTTTGTCGGCTGGAATCAGAATTATTTTTCCCCGCTGGGATTCGCCGTTGCTGTTGTTGCGATTACCCTCTGGCATGTCGCCGGCAGAAAACCGATCAACGCATGGATTTTCCTCGCGATAGCCGCCGCCCATCTGCTGATCTTCCACCACACACCGCTTCCCAAAGGCTTTCCGCAATACTGGTCTGATACCATCCATCTGGGCGCCGACCCTCTGATTTCCAACGGGATTTTCGTGACCCTGCTTTTTGCGATGGATTGGTGGCTGTTCCGTGTTGCCTGGATGGTCCCGCTGGCAGGGATGTTTCCCACGGGCTTTGCCATTACCAGAGGATTCCAGTTCATGCTCCACAAACAGCAGGGCCGCGGTATTGCCCTGGTGCTTGCTTCGTTCCTCCTGCTCGCCGCCGGCGCTGCCCTGCAATGGATGCAGATCAATCGGAAGCCGGAGAACTATGCCATCGAACCATTGACTGACCCGGTTGCTCCGGCAGGCTCTCCGCCTGAGCCTGAAGAACCGGTCATGTTACCGCCGTCATCCAATCCCGACGGGGATGGACCGCCGGCCGCATTCCCGTAACCGCCCCTCCATCGCATGGAAGCGATAGATCCGGCAGCGCAGGGAATCCGGGCCGGCGAACCGTCCCGCCGCACACTGCCGTCTGCTAATTTTGTGCGGACGGCAGTGTGAAGTTTTTCCGGGTGATTTGTTCTCGGATGCTTTGAATCATAACCGCTTCGAGGGTGTCCTGACCCTTGTCGGCCCGCTTTTTCATTTCCTCCGCGACAAATTCATTGCGGGCCTTGTTAAGCTCCTGAATCTGGTTCTGAATCTGCTGCCGGTCTTTCTGCTTGGATTCAACATACGTCTTTCTCTCTTCCGGCGTCATCTTCCGCATCTCTTCGGGAATCTGGTCTTCCTTCAGATCCTCGAGCTTGACGGTATTTTCCGTTACCGCATCGATCAGATCCCACTCCGCGTTGCGGTATTGGGCCGAGGATTTGGATACCGCACGCTGCACTCCGATGGCCGGCGCTGCACTCGCCGCGTTGCTGTCCTGCGCCTCCTGTCTCGCCATGCCAATCCCGCCCATCGACCCGTACGCGAGGTAGGTCTTGTTGAGTTCCCCGCCCAGCCGGGCAATCTCTTTGTCCTGCGGCGCCTCGATATGTACGGCTGTCCGATTCTGATCGATATTCATGTAGCTGCCGTCCGCCAGGACCGCCCCGTCTTTCCATTGTCCCCGGACGCCCTCTTCATACGAACCGCAGTGAATGGTGTTGACCAAAATTCCCTTTTCGATGGCTTTTTTGCACGCCTCGTGGTAATCGACCTGCCCCTGCGTGAACGGCTCATTGCCCGCAATGAAAATCACCTTGAAGTCTTCCTTTTCGGGGCTCCAGGAAAGAAATTCCGTCGCCTGCTGAATCACCATGCCGCAGTATTCATCCCCGCCATTGGTCCGCAGCGCAAAGAGCTCTTCCGAAATCTTGTCCAGGTCCCTCGTCAAAGGCACGATCATCCGCATGTACCCCTGCTCCGACGGAAGGCTGCTCTTGCCATACTCATACAGAGCAACCTGCAATTCCGGGATTTTCCCGTCTTTTCGTGTCGTGGCGAATTCGTTCACAATCCTCCACAACTGCGTTTTCGCCTGATCGATCAGGCCGCTCATGCTCCCGCTGGTGTCCAGCAGAATCGCCAATTGGATGCGGGGGGGCTTTTCTTTTTCGGCGGCCTCCGCCGCCCGGCTGTTTTGCATCATCATCGCCGTCAACACCAGACCCGAAATCCACAATGATTTCGCTTTTCGATCCATAGTCATCTCCTTGTCAAAATGGATTTGTGTTACTGTCCCGGCCCTTTCACCAGAACCGGTTCTCCGTCCACGTCCAGAAGGATATCGCCCCGCAGCGCCACCGAGCCTTGCCGCCCTGATTGCGACAGCCGGCTCACCAGTTGATCAAATTCCTCGCTGCCGAAGGAAATCACCTTCGCCGGCCGGATTTCTCGTTCCTTCGCAAGAAGCCGGCTGTCCACCCAGCGATTGCCCCGGTAATAAAAAGCCCGATCGTTGATCTGCTGCACCTCGCTGACGCTCACACGGTTCATGTGCTGGTCTAGGTATTCGTTTCTCCGGTTGAGCGAAACGGCCTGTTTTTGCTGCATCAGGTTCAGGCTCTGGCTGACCGCTCCCAGCCCCGAGCGGCTCTTCATCGCCCGGTCTTCTATGTAGCGCCCCGCTTCCCGGCTCACCGCCGGAGCGTTCGCCAGATCCGTGCCGTCCCGCGCCAGAAACGCGGTGTATTCCGTCAGGATGCCAAACTCCGTGCTCAGCCGAACGATCTCATCCACCAGTTCCTTGACCTTCGGATCCGTCTGCGCGGTGTACGGATCGGCGCCCATCTGCCGGATGTCATCGATCAGCACGGCGATCTTCCGGCTCGCCCACAAGCGGGGAACATAGCCGTTGCGCGTGGTCGCCTTGGAAAAATCAAAGTCGAATTGGAACGTTCGCATGCGGCCCCGGTAATTTCCCCGCAGCACAAACGTAATCGGCTCTTCGCCGACATACTGTCCCAGCAGAACCAGCTGGTCCCCCTCGAACAGGTCCGCGAGCTTGTTGGGGAGAATCTCCCGCGTCCGCCCCCGCGCCGGCTCGCCATCCGCCGTTACGATGCCAAGCTGCGGATCCGTAAGCACAGGCCCCTTCAATTGCCGGAACACCTGCCCCACCTTCACCTCGACATCCTCCTGGGGCAGCACAAATGTTGCCCGGGCGCGTGATTCCGCCGCGATTCGCTCCAGCAGGGGAGCATTAACATCCACCCCCACGCCGAACGTGAAGACTCGCCGCTGATAGGGATTGTGTTTCTCGACCACCTCCCGGATATCCACCTCCGAAGTCCGGCCCACGGTGGGGAGCCCGTCCGTCAAAAACAATACAAGGGGCAGACAGCCGGCGGTCGGCTTTTGGCGAAGCGCCTCGACCATCGCGTCATAGATATTTGTCCCACCGCTCACCTGGATTCCCTGAATGTATTTCCGCGCCGCGGCTTCGCTTTGGGCGTCTTTGAGAACCGGCGATTCGGAAAAACACTCCACGCTGTTGCTGTAGAGGATAATGTTGAATGACTCCCCTTCCCCCAGTCCCGCGATCACCTGCAGCGCCGCCTCGCGGGCCTGTTGGATTTTTTCCCCGTTCATGCTGCCGGAGGTGTCCAGAACCAGAGTCACCTCCCGCCGGACGGCAGGCGCCTGCCCGGCGTCTTTCTCCTCCGCCGGAAGACCCGCAAAGAGAAGAAAATATCCCCCGCCGACTTTCGGATCCGGATAGCTGAACATCGACGCGCTCACCCCGTCGGTTTGCAGAAGATACGACAATTGAAATGCGCCGGGTTCCTTCGTCGCCGCGGTCGTAATCTGAATCCGCACGCGATGGGCGCTTTCCCGGCTGACCTCCAGACTGTGACTGGATGAATACACCGTCGAGATCGGTTTGGTTGCCTGAATGTCGCAGGTGATTTTCCAGGGCATGCTATACGAAAGCGATTCGCTCCGCGGCAAAACATAGTCGATTCGATTTCCATCCATGGGTAGCATGTGCTCATACGTCAGCCGAACCCATTGTGTGCCATGCGCTTCCACCGGAAACACGCTGGAGCGAACCAGATTGTATCCCGCGAATTCCAAAATTGCCGGGTCCCGTATTTTCGATACCAGATTGTTGTAGATTCGCCGGGCCTCTTCTTTCGGCAGGATTTCCGCCTGTCCTTCCGGGCCGGCTCCTTCATAGGTGAAACTCCGGATCACCGCCTGATCCGGCACGGGCATCAGGAGTTCCGCTTCCTGCCGGCGCGGGGTGGGATTTCGCAGCCGGATTCCCAGCGTCGTTGTCGCGACCTGGTCCAGAATTTTCACCGTCGCCTCGATCTGGGTGATGTCCACGTTTCCTTCCGGCTGCCCCGGAGCAAATGCCCGCACCCCCGCCTGGGGCATAACCAGATTCGATGCGAATACCCGCGTCGGCGCCGCCGAATGCTGAGCTGATGCATAGCCCGCCCAGGCGCACAGCCCCAATACAAAAACAGGTAGAGTCGAATATTTTCCCGTCATGGCAATTCTCCTTATAAATCCGCGTTTGGTTTTCCTATTATAAATATACAACTCAACAACCCGTGAGTTTTGTAAATAGTTTGTAAAATGCGCAGCGCAGGCGAACAATCCCTATCACTGGAATGAAAAAGAGAAGGAAGAATCGAAGGGAAAAGGAGAGTACTGAATCAGGAGACTGCCGCCAGCCCCACGCGGAAAATCGCGCCCCGCGGATTCGCCGACAGAATATCCACAAATCCGCCGTGCGCCAGCGCGTACTGCTTCACCAGCGCCAGCCCCAGCCCCACGCCGGTCGTTTCCCGGCGGGCCTCATCCTCGCACCGGTAAAATTCATCGAATACTTTTTTCCGCTGCCGATTTGGCAAACCAGGCCCCCGGTCCTCCACTTCGATCAGGACATGCGCCCCCTCCCGCTTCGTACGGAGAATGATTCTCTTCTCCGGG
>CAZOTP010000217.1:0-5686 GCA_964582655.1 uncultured Pirellulales bacterium
GACTGACCAGCACGGTGCCTCGGGCCATCCACCCCCCGGACCCGTGGACCTCGCCGGTATCGACTGGTAAGGTTACGCTGGAAAAAGACCGCCCCCAGCGAAAAACCCGTCCGCTGGCCCTCGAATAGAAAGACCTCCCCGCCTACGAATCCTTCCTCGTCAACCGGCTTCTGGGAAGCGAGTAATCCTATTGCGCTACAGCCGTCTGGCGGTGATTCGCTCAGCCCTGGAGATGATCCAGTTCATTCTGGCACATTTGTCTCTGGCCTGCGTCGGTGAGTTTTTCGAGGCTTTTCTGCAGATGCTTCTTGGCCAGGTCCTTTTGCCCCAGATAGCGGCTGTATAACAGACCCAGCATCAATTGCACCTGCTCGAGGAAGGGATATCGGGGATAATAGCGGATAAAATCCTCATAAGCCTTGGCGGCCGCGTGGTGCCTTCCGGTGTGCATGAGTTTGTTGGCTACATCGAGCTGCTGCTGCTGAGGCAGGACCTGATCGGGGGCCGTCTGCATTAATTGCAGATACAAATCCGCCGCTTCGTCGAGCCTGGATTCGTAGAGTTTTCCGCTGATCTGGTTCCGCAAATCCGCCGCCGGGCTTTGGGGCACCGGCGGGACATCGGTACTGGTCGATTCGACGTACCTTGGCCCAAAGCCTCCCATGGTCTGGAACTGCTGTCTTCTCCGCCAGCGTTGAAAAAGGGCCCACAGATCGAACTGGCTGTGAGGCAGTATTTTCAGGGCCAGCAGGATCATCGGAACCAGGATCCCGTAGCAGTAACCGGCCAGGTGGGCCGAGTAGGCGACGTTGCCGGGCGCATCAGCCCATCGAGGCTCCAGCATATTGTCGTAAATGATTAGCTTGAAAAGAATAAAGTACAATGCCGAGAAATCCGTCGTCCCGACAAAAAACAGGAACCAGTAGAAGGTATGGATGAGGGTTTTGGGGAACAGGACCATGTAGGTTCCGGTGATGGCCGCCACCGCGCCGGACGCTCCAAGTACTGGTTTTCCAAGGAGTAACGTATGTCCCAGGCCGCTGAATACGGCTCCTCCCAGGTACAGCAGCAGATAGCCCAGGTTTCCCAGCTTGCTGTTGACGCTGTTTCCAAAGACATACAAAAAGAACATATTCCCGAGGATATGCATCCAGCCGGCATGGAGAAAGGCGTATGTAAAGAACTGGTGCAACTGGGGTTTCTGGGAAAACAGCACCCAGGACTCCAGCATTCGTTTGGTGCTGACGGAGTCCATCAGGCCGGCGTGTTTAAGGATATTGGGTGCCAGAAAAACCGCGAAATTGAGTGCAATCAGGACATAATTGACCTGCGGTTTTCGGGTTAGGGGACTATTGGTGCCTATCGGGAGAATAATCAGCATTTTATCTTTCCTGGTTTAATCCGGCGGCATTATACCGAAAGTATCGGTATATTCAAGAGATACGATAAATTCCCGGGAGTTTTCCAGCACAGGCCAGCAGTCGGGGTGAAAGATGGTCTTGTCGGCCGGGCAATGCTCGAACCGGGAGGGAACCGGAAAAGCCTTGAAACTGGCGAGTTTACATTGACAGCATTCATTCTATGTGATACCGTTAGTACGGATATTATGTTCAACACCATTAATAATGATGTTTGTTGGGAGTAACGAACATGTTCCGTCGGAACCATAGCATGCGAGTGTATTTGATCACTGTTTTGACTGTAGGAATTTGCACGACCTGGCTGGCGGGTCAGACGGCAATTCCGTCGAACGCCGCTCCGGGTGCCGTTGCGCCCCCGGTCGTACCGGCGCCGGCGGCGGCTCCGGAAGCAAGCTCCGCCCCGGCCACGGCGGCAGAACCGGCCAAGCCGGCCGTTTCCGGGGAAGCATATCCGTATTTAGGGACCATCAAGGCCGACGATGTCTATATCCGTTCGGGTCCGGGAGAAATCTGGTATCCCAGCGGCAAGTTTGAAAAAGGCCAGGAGGTGATGGTAGAGGGTGAAAAATTCGGCTGGCTGAAGATTGCCCCGACCAAACAGTGTTTCTGTTTTATCGCGAAGGAATTCGTGAAGGTCGATCCGGCGAATGCCTCGAAAATCGGACAGCCTCAGGAGAAGGTTCCCGGGGAAGTGATCGGCAACCAGGTTCGCGTGCGTGCGGGCAGCATCCGCGTGCCGGCGGACAAGGCCAGCGAAGTGCTGACGAAGCTCAATACGGGCGCAGCGGTGCAGATCATCGGACAGGAAGGGGATTTCTACAAGATCATTCCGCCGGAAGGGGCGTATTTCTGGGTTCTCTCGCAATTTGTGAACCGCTCGGGTCCGGTGTCCACGGAAGCCAAGGCAAAACTCGAAAGCGAAGCCGGACAGGCCGCAGCCTCGACCCCGGCGGCGCAGGAACCGATCGGGGAGCAGAACGCCGGATCGGCCGCCACTCCCGACGCGGATGAGACCGCCATCCAGATCGGCAAAGACCGGCAGGCCTACCTGGATGCGGCCAATGCGTATAAAAAGGAGGTCGCCAAGCCGATCGATCAGCGGAATTTCGCGCCGATTCGCGAAAGAGTGAAAGCGCTGGTTGCGACGACGAAATCGACTTCGGTCAAATCGTCAGCGGAAAAACTGCAAATCTATCTGGACAACGCCGAGATGGCTTCGTCATTGATTCAGAAATCCAAAGCGGCGGATGCGCAATTGAATGCCACGGTCGCAACCATCGACAAGGACCTGGCGGAACTGGCGGCGTCGTTCCAGCCGCTGAAGAAGGAAAAGGTGCTCGTGCAGGGCACGATTTCGGAGTCGGCGGTGTTCACTACGCCCGGCAAGGACCAGCGGTTTCTCGTTCTCGATGACCAGCAGCAGATCATCTATTACGCCGTGTCGGCTTCGGATTCGATTAATCTGAAGGACTGGGTCAACAAACGGGTGTCGATGCAGGGGTTCGATCAGTACGACGCCTTCGGCCGTGTTCGGATTATCTTTGTCGATGCCATCGAGGATCTGAGCAAGCCGAAATAACGCGGGCTTTTCGAGATTGATTTTCATGCGATTCTTGCGGGCAGCCAAAACGCTGCCCGTTTTTTTTTGAAATTTTCAAGCCGGCCGGCTTTACGTTTTGAAAAAATGAGCGTCTTCTCGATAACATCTTGATTCTGATTCGCGGAAATATGATCTCCCGCATCATCCTGGCGACATGGAAAGCGCCTGTTGGCGGCGGGGAGCGAAAGAACGTGTCAAACGCATGAAAAGCGTTTACAGCGTTTCGGCTGAATCTGGAAGCGCGAGGCAGCCGGGCGGATGGTGATGCGCAACTGTTTTGTTTTCAAGGCCATACGGCAATATGGGAAACCGGAAGATCGCCTTTGCGTCCGACCGCGAGGAGAGATGGCCTGAGGAAGTGTTTTTCCATTCTTTTTGCGGAGAGGAGCGATTTTACAGATAATTTACATTCCGGTCCTCGGAAATAACCGTATAGTTAGAGGGAGGAGCCGGTTATGGAAACCAAGAAGGTTATATTGATTGTCGAGGACGAGGAAAAGATCCGGCAGGGATTGTCGGATTTTCTGACGTATCACGGATTTTCGGTGGCGGAGGCTTCGGACGGGATTGAGGCGCAGGAGAGGGTGAGGGAAAGCGCCTTCGATTTGATACTGCTGGACTTGATGCTGCCGAAGGTCAGCGGGGAGGAGCTTTGCCGGCAGTGGCGGCAGGGGGGACTCGTGACGCCGATTCTGATGCTGACGGCGAAAGGGCAGGAGAAGGAGAAAATCGCGGGGCTGAATCTTGGGGCGGATGATTATATGACCAAGCCATTTTCGCTGGAGGAGCTGCTGGCGCGGATTCAGGCGATATGGCGGCGGATGGATCCGGCACGGCGCGTGGGGCAGTCGTTTGATTTCGGCGGATGGCGGGTGGATGTTGACGCGCTGAAGATCTGCAGCAACAACACGGAGCAGGCGATATCCCGGCGGGAGGCGCAGCTCATCCAGTATTTCGCGGCGTATCCGCGGCGGGTGCTTTCCCGGAAGGAGCTGTATGAGACGCTGTGGGGGGAGGCGATGACCGACCTGGGGACGCGAACGGTGGATATGCATATCGCCAAGCTGCGGGGCAAGCTGGAAGAAAATTCGGCGGAGCCTCGCATCCTCAAGACAGTTCACGGGGCGGGATATTTGTACGAGCCCTGAGCGGCGGCGAAAAGCCGAAAGGCGGAGATGTGTATGGTAAAGATTTGGAACCATTCTGTTTGATTGTGAACCAGCGATGTACCGGCGAATAATTGCATTATCGGTGATTCTCGGGATTGCCCTGATCGGCTTAACGGGTCTGGGATTCCGCGCGATTCAAATTCAGGCGGAGGGGCTTGAGAATCGGCGGTGGGGGGAATTCGCGTCGGTGGCCGAACAGATCCGGATGGATGTGAAGCGAAAGCTGGATGCGTTCATTCAAATTGAGCAGAGCCGGCCTTACACGGATTATCAGCGTTATTATGTGCCGGAGAACGCTGCGGTTTCCCAGCAGGTTCCGCTGCTCCGGTCGCCTCTGGCGGATCGTCTGTCGCAGGGATTGGCATACGGCTATTTCCAGGCGGAACCGGACGGGACGGTTCTTTCGCCCTATCGCCGGGAGGAAGAGCCGAAGCCGAATGAGCCGAGCGATTCGGAATTCGAGGCGTACTTGCAGCATCTCCGCCGGGATGTATTGTCGCAATTGAACGGCAATCGGAATGAAGGGGTATCGGGAGGATTGCGAATCGGTCGCAATGAAGATGCGCCCCCACCTGTGACAAAACGAGAATACGAGAGAAGCTCTTCCGCAACCGCCAAAAAAAGTAAGGATATTAATTTGGAACAAAAATCCTATTTTGAATTAGGTGACAGAAGGGGCCAGTCCCTGCCCATCGAGAGTCTGCAAAAGGGGCGGGAGGCACAGGTAATGAGCCAAAGCCGGGCGGTGTATGAAAGCAATGTGCAAAGCAGCAGGATGGTAAATGCAGATGCCATATCTGCGGAAGGCGGGATGTCGGCGGGAAGGGGGGCAGCGGCTGTGCCTTCGCCTTCCGCGAAACCGGCCTTTGAGCCTGCCCCGGAACAGGACGCTTCGCCAAAGCCAGCGGCGCGGTCAAATGAAGTTCAGGTTCGGCTGGAGCCGTTTGTGCCGATCGGGATCCAAACGGCATCCGGCGGGGAGCGTTTTTTCGGGAAAGAAATTTATCTGCTGCGCCATGTGCAGATTGAAAACCGACATCTTTTGCAGGGATTCCGACTGGATGACCAAACGCTGCTGGCGGAAGTGCGGGAATCGGCGGGACGGCTGATGCGGGACGGCATGAAATTCGAAATTTCCCGGACGGAGATTGCCGACGCGGCGTACACGGCGATTCTGGATTTTGGATTCGGGGAGATGGTGGTTTCTTTGCAGGAGACCCGGCCCGGATGGATTGCAGCGCAGATCGGCACGCTTCGAACGTGGTATTTCAGCATTGTGGGGGTTGTGCTGGCGGCCGTTTCGCTGGGACTGGCGAGCCTGTGGAGGAACGCGAGGGAACAGGTTCGGCTGGCGAAAAAAAAGGACGATTTTCTTTCGGCGGTCTCGCATGAACTGCGGACGCCTCTGACGTCGCTTCGGATGTACACGGAGATGCTGGAGAAAGACTGGATTCTTTCGGAGGACAAGCGGAAGGAATATTACCAGACGATGCGGC
>CAZOTP010000217.1:5696-6058 GCA_964582655.1 uncultured Pirellulales bacterium
AGCAGGCCGCGCTGTTCGGCAACGATCCGCAGCGATTGAGCCGGCTGATCGACAATGTGCTGGATTTTTCGCGGATTCAGCGGGGCAAGAAGCAGTATAGTCTGGAGGCGGGGGATTTGAACACCTGTGTGGCGAGAGCGGCGGAGATGATGATCCCCTACGCGCAGCAGGCGGGGTTTGTTCTGGAACGGGAATTTTCCGAGCTGCCGGCGGTGGCGTTTGACGCGGACGCGGTGATGCAAATTGTCATCAATCTGGTCGATAACGCGATCAAGTACGCCAGACACAGCCCGGAGAAGAGAATCATCCTCCGTACGAAGCGGGAGGGGGCGCATGTCCTGATCGAAGTGGAGGACCGGGGG
>CAZOTP010000218.1:0-6049 GCA_964582655.1 uncultured Pirellulales bacterium
CAGTTGACCTTGTAATGAAGGTGATTGGGCGTACAGTTGTGCACGATGTCGGGTTTTTCCCGCTCGATCATTTTTTTGTAGTCGCCATAGGCTCGGGGGATACCCAGCAGCTCCGCTTTCTTCTCGGCCAGATCCTGCGAAGCTTCCGCGACGGCGACAACTTCCGCCCCGCCGATCCGGCGAACCGCTTCGATATGCGCCGGTCCGATATACCCGGTCCCGATTACGGCTGCTTTGAGAGTTTTCATGGCTGATCTCCTTCCTTGCCGGCATCCTTCAACGGCTTCGGCAAGATATGGTTTCTCGAATGTCTGACCCGGTTCGTATCCGACTACTTGCCCAGCAGATGTTTGATAATCATCAGGTCCAGTTCTTCATAATCCCGATCCTGAATCATGGCCTGGACTTTCTTTTCAGGCAGGCTCCGGCTCAACTCCAGCAGGCGCAGGAAGATCGTGCGGCTGTTGCTCAGATGCTTGGTCGCCAGCCCCTGCTTCTGGGTCCGCATCGCCTTGACGTCAAGCCCGACCCACTGGCCCTCTTTGCCGTAGTCGTACTTGTCGAGAATGCGGACCTGGTTGAACGCCCGCCGGAGATCGGCCGAACCGAACGATTTGTCCTGATCGAATTTCAGGCCGTTCTGGTCGTTCAGGTGGACGGAGAAAAGTTTATGGTGCGCAAGGGCGTACCCCATTTCATCGGAGGGATCAAGGCCGGCGAGGATGGCGTGGGCGCTTTCGATGTTGACGCCGACCCGGCGATGGTCGCGGCACATCAGCCCCAGTGCGATCGCATGGCCGGTGGTCGGGATATACGTGACATCCATCGGCTCGTTGGGCTTGGGCTCGATCGCGATTTTAATGTCCGGATCGTACCCCAGCATGGTGTCGATGGCTTCGGCGATGCGGTCCACGGCCACTTTGCTGTCCTTCGATTCCCGGATATACGTCCCTTCGCGGGCCAGCCACAAAACGATAAGCTTCGTTTCAAGCGCGTTGGCGATGTCAATCGCGCGCAGGCTTCGCTCCATCGCGTATTTCCGGCAGGCGGCGTTGTTGTTGGTATAGCCCCCGTCGATGGTGCGAGGGTCTTCCCACAGCCGCGGGGCGACGAACTCGGCGGCAAGGCCTTCCGATACCAATTGCTTGCGGACTTTGGCCGCCTTTTGAATCATCTGTCTGGCGGACAGGTCGTTCATATCCGGCACGGCGTCGTCGTCGTGAAACTGCACCGCGTCGAAGCCGAGTTTTTTGTACAGTTTCAGTTTCTTACCGAACACAAGCGGCTTCCGCACCGTCGGGCCGAACGGATCGGAGCCTTCGTGAATGTTCCACGGTCCAAATGAAAAGCGAAATCTGCCTGCCATGATCGAAACTCCTTACAAACGGTTGTTTTTTAGGGTTGAGTCCCAAACATCCTTTATTTTAACAGGGCGGCCATGACTTTGTTGATGCCCTGCGCGAACTCCAGACACACTTGGTCGGAGAGATGCGAATCGGTGTCGATAAGAATGGCCCGGCTGAGCAGCTCGCCCACGCGCGGGCACATATCGCGCGAGTATTTCGGCAGCTCCGCTTCGGGTACGCCGCTCCACGGCAGGCCGTCCTTGGAGACCGATTTCTTTTCCATGATGTGGTCCCAGTAATTATAGGTATGCCAGTCGCGGACTTTCTTGTCATAAATCCCGCCCGCCGGCACGCCTTCCGCCTGCAAAGCCTTCGTCGCCTTCTGCGTGACATCCGCGTCGGGCAGATACATCACCAGGGTGACGCCGGTATCGCCCGCTTCATCGGGAATGCGGCGGAAAGACAGCCCCGGGAACTTTTCAATATTACTTTTGATCAGCTTCTTTGCCCGACGATGCCCCGCCAGAATTTGATCTGCCTTATTAATCTGCGCCAGCGCCACCGCGCCTTCCAGCTCGCTCATGCGGTAATTTTCGCCGCAGAAAAGCTCACCCTTCTTCTGTTCTTGTGCGAAGCGGTTGGGCCGCCAGCACGCCGCGGTATCGTGCCAGCTCTGGGCCCGTGTATAAAGCCATTCATCATCCGTCGTCACAAATCCGCCTTCCCCGCTCACGATCACTTTGTAATAGTCGAAGCTGAAGCAGCCCAGGGTGCCGTAGCTGCCCAGCATCTTCCCGTGGAACGACCCCCCGCCGGCCTGCGCGACGTCTTCCACGATGGGAATCCCTTTGGTCTTCCCGATTTCGACGATTTCATCGATCTGGGCCATGGCGCCCCGCATGTGCACCGGAACAATCGCCTTCGTCCGCGGCGTAATCGCCTGCCGGATTTTTTCAGGGTCCATGCACAGCGTTTCATCGATATCCACGATCACCGGAATCGCGTTGGACGCCACCACCGTCGCGGCCGTGGCGAAAAACGTGTACGCCGGCACAATCACCTCATCCCCCGCCCCGATGCCTAGCGCCCGGTACGCCGCGACCAGGGCCGACGTGCAGGAATTCGTCGCCAGACAGTATCGGGTGCCGATCAGCTTCCGCATCGCGGCCTCGGCGGCCTCCACCTTGCTCGGCTTGGGATTGTAATAGCGGAACAGATGCGGTCCGCGAACGCGGCTGTCTTTCTGTATCAGGTCGCGGATTTTCTGTTTGGTGTCGCCCGAAAAATCCCACATATCGATGATTTCCAGCAGCTCTTCCCGTCCGATTTTCGACGGAAGTTCGCCCAATTTGCTTGTCACGGCCTTGGGGCCGCCTTCAATTGCCAGTTTATCTGCCATGGCATGGTTCTCCTGTTAATATTTTGCCGGGTAGGATACAGTGACCAACTCAAGGGGCTTGTCGCCCCGATTATTCAGCCGATGCGTTTGTCCGGCGGTGATATAAAATCCGTCGCCCGCCTTGAGGTCCCAGCGACCTTCCGTTTCGATTTCCAGCTCCCCGTTCCGGCCCGAAAGCAGAATCCCCCCCATATCAAAATCGTGCGTTTCCCATTCGCTGTCCGGATCGCCCGGAAGAATGGTCTCCCGGAAAATTTCGAACTGAATATCCGTCCGCTTGGGAAAAACCATCCGGTAGATCCGGTGGGCGTCTTCAATTTGCTTCATATCTCCCTGGCGGAAAACCGGCAGGTTCTTGCCTTCGGCCGGCTGATGAAAAAATTCGCTGAAGTCCGTGTCCATTGCTTTGAGAATTTTATGCAGGTTCGCCAGGGTGGGACTGCTGGACCCTTTTTCAATCGCCAAAATCGATCCGGCGGAAAGTCCCGCCCGCCGCGCCAGCTCGCGGACTCCCAGCTCTTTTTGTTCACGCAAGGCTCGGATATGCTGTCCCAGGTCGCCGGGTTTCATCGGGGTCCTGCTCCAGGATGTTTAAAAAACAAATCATTTATGACAAAGTGTATAATAAACTGCACACTTGGGATTGCAACCTTTTTTTTACGCTCTTGATTTCAGCCTCGAAAAAGCCCATATTCAGGCGGATTGTTCAGGTAATGACTACGGAAAAATTTCGGAGCGGACTATGCATAAATATCTTAACTTCTTTCGAGAAAACGACTTACTGGCGAAACATCTGAACATGGATCTGATCGAGATTACCCCCGGCGGCTCGAAAGTCCGCATGCCCGTTCAGAAAATTCACCTCAATGGCGTCCAAACCGCTCATGGCGGGGCAATCTTTACCCTCGCGGATTTTGCCTTTGCCGCGGCTTCCAATTCCCATGGCGAGGTTTCCGTCGCCATCCAGACTTCCATCACATTTCACAAGGCGGTAACGGAGGGCACGGTTCTCATTGCCGAAGCGAAGGAAATCTATCGAAATCCGAAACTCGGTTCCTATCAGATTGACGTCAAAACCGAAGAAGGCGATTTGGTCGCCACCTTCCAGGGATTGGCCTATCGAAAAAAAGACACCCTCGAAAGTTTTATGTCCCCCAATCCCCGATAAATAAGAAGTCAAAAACGCCCTATTCCGGAGGCAAAGCGAATGAAGACGGCGGAACGGATGACCTCACGAGAGCGGGTTCGGATGGCGCTGGATCATCAGGTACCGGATCGTGTGCCGATCGATCTGGGCGGTTTTCAAACCGGGATTCATATTCAGGCGTACCGCGCCTTGCTGGCACATCTGGGTTGGACGGAGGAAATTCACATTATCGATCCGGTCCAGCAGCTCGCCAGGCCCAGCGAAGCCGTTTTACAGCGGTTTCATGTGGATACCCGATATGTCTGCGCGCACGGGCCCGATGGGTTCGACGGGCGCATTCAGCGGAACAATCGCGACGGTCGGATCTGGCACGATCTGCGCGATGAGTTCGGCGTGGTCTGGTCGATGCCGGAGGTTGGCGGGCTGTATATGGACATCACCCATCATCCGCTGGCCCGGGCGAGCCGGAAGGATCTCGCGGAGTATCCCTGGCCCAGGGGCGGCGATCCGAGCCGGTTTACGGGGGTGCGGGACGAAGCGAAGCGGCTGCGGGAGGAAACGCCTTACGCGATTGCGACGGGGATCACCGGGGTCGTGTATGAAATCTGCTGGTATATGCGCGGGCTGGAGCAGTGGTTTGTCGATATGATCGAGAGGCCGGACTTCTGCGAGGCGATGATGGACCGGACGCTGCAATTCTGGAAGGACTATCACAGCGGGTTCATGGCGGCGGTGGGGGACCTGGTGGATGTCGTGATGATCGGCGACGATCTGGCCGGGCAGGATGGGCCGTTGTTTTCGCCCGCGTTTTACCGGCAGTTTGTCAAGCCCCGCCAGAAGGAACTGGTCCGCCATATCCGCTCGCTGACAAACGCGAAAATCTGGTATCACACCTGCGGGAATTGCATGGAATACATCCCCGATCTCATCGACAACGGCGTGGATATTCTCAATCCGGTGCAAATCAGCGCGCGGAACATGGAGCCAGGGGAACTGAAGAAACGGTTCGGCGGGAAGCTGGTATTCTGGGGCGGCGGGTGTAATTCGCAGCATATCCTGCCGTTCGGGACGGCACACCAGGTCCGCGAGGATGTAAAGAAAAACATCGCCGCGCTCAAGCCCGGCGGCGGATACGTGTTCAACAACGTGCACAACATCCAGGCCGGCGTCCCCGCGGAAAATATCGTCGCGCTCTTCGATGCAGCGCATGAGTTTGGTTTTTATGAGTAAAGGTTGCTTTTGAAAATGGAAAGCGTGCGTTTCGAAAGTGAGGAGTTTGAATAAACGTGGCAAAATGGGGAAGATGTAGGGATTGGAAAAGGTTGGGAAGCAAGGCCAAAGAAGGGAAAAGATAGATTGTCCAGAAGAAAAAGGATTGGAATAGGGCAGGGGGTTGTAAAAAAGGGGGGAATGAAGTATAAGGGAGATTGTCTTTTGGAAGGAGTTATTTCGAACGGACAGTCTCATGGAAGAACATGCATTTTGGATGGGATTTCAAGAAACCCGGATTTTCGGAAGCGAGGAATTGGCATGAAACGAGCGATGCGGAGAAGTATGGCGGTATTGGTGATGCTGGCGGGTTTGTGTGTGGGGGCGACGATTACGGTGGATGACGACGGTCCGGCGGATTACGCGAAGATTCAGGACGCCATCAACGCCGCAGTGAACGGGGATACCGTTCTGGTTCAGGCGGGGCATTATTTTGAAAATATCGATTTCCGCGGCAAAGCGATTACGCTAACCAGCACCAATCCGATGGATCCGGCTATCGTGGCGGCGACCATCATCGACGCGAACAATTCGGGAATTGTGGTTTCGTTTCATTCGGGGGAAGAGGCGGATTCGATTCTAACGGGATTTACTATTACTCGCGGCCACGCTAAATACGGCGCGGGGATCTGCTGCTGGGGAACCACGTCACCTACGATTCGAGATTGCTTAATTACCGAAAATCATGTAGCTGATATTCCTGATAGTGTTGGGGGAGGCATCTACATTAACAATGGCATAGTTGATGGATGTTCTGTAACAAATAATTTCGTCAGCAAAGATGGCGGAGGCGTCTATGCCAGTGGTAATAGTCTTATAATTGAGGATTGTATATTAAACAACAATAATGCCAATGATCATGGTGGTGGATTGTATTTAGACAACAGC
>CAZOTP010000219.1:0-6008 GCA_964582655.1 uncultured Pirellulales bacterium
CCGGCGTGGAACCAACCCCACCCCTCGCTTCACCCCCGGATACAAAACCTCAAATTCCTCCCGCCGCTATCTCTCCATCAGCACAGCCAACACAAAACACATCTCCGATTTCAGCTAACATGGAATTGCCTCAGGCCGCTCCGAGCCTCCCTGCCGCCTCTGCTGCAACCGCTGGATCCCCCGAAAAAGAACCAGTCCAAATAGAGGATGTAATCCGTCAGCTGGAAAAGTATTCCGTCAGCGGACCCCAGGATTTGAATATTCAGCTGGCATTGCGCTGCCTGTATCAGGCGTACGGGCTTGAAGACAAAGCCGCCGCACCTCTGGGGGATACACCCCAAGCCGAAAACACCGATTCCCAGGCACTGGCAAAAGCCCTTCTTCTCGCCGGTCAGGCTATCAAGCAAAGCAATCAGAACAACCCCGAATTGGCCAATCGTACCCTTCAGGCCCTGGAATCGCTCCGCCAGGAAATCGCCGATCGCGCTGACTTGCAGATTTCCACCTTGAAAATCTGCCAGGAAGCCCCCAAGGCCTTTGGCCAGTATCAGGAATTGCCCCTGGCGGACCTCCAGTCCGGAAAAACCAGAACCATCTGGATGTACTGCGAACTGGATAACTTCAAGACCCAGGCAAACGAAGAAGGAAAATACTTCAGTCGCCTGAACGCCGAAATCACCCTCTATGACGCCGACTTTCGAATCGTCACCCAATTCCCAAAAAGTGAAGTCCGTGATTCCCCTTCGTTGAAACCCCGTCGTGATTTTTATCTGCGAGGCTCGCTCAATCTGCCCAATTTAAAACCCGGCAAATATCAGCTCGTCATGGTCGTGGAAGACCTTATCGCCGGCAAAACCGCCCGTCCGGGCCGCATCGATTTCGAAGTAAAATCAGAAACTGTTAAATAGTTTGCCGGTTTCCCACAGCTTAACGGGGAATTTGGATATACTTGCGCCCATCCTTGAACCACATTTCAATCCACTCATCAGGCCAGCCCACGATAGTTTGATGCTCCCAGTCCATTGGCATCAGGGTTTTCAAACTTCCCAGCTCCCGAAAAATCGGATTCCGCGGATTAAACACATTAAAAATATAAATTCCGTCCATACCCGCCTTCCAGGCGTTCTTGGCCTCTCCATGCCATGCCGGTCGAATGGAATTAATGTTGCCAATCAATCCTGGATATTTCCGATCTTCCTCCATACCAGGATATTTACTCCGATCTAAATCTTTCGTAAGTCCAATCCATTCCAGACGGGACTGACTTAGACTCGCATATACCGGTACATGATACTGTTTTCCCAGCGCGACCAGATTCTCCCACGGCTCCATAATAAAATAACATCCGCCCGTTACGATATCCACCAGCCCTTCGTCTAACCATCGCCGCACATCCAGACCCACTTTCTCCTTGGCCAATCGCATTGAATCCGGCACCCGCACCGCCACCAGAATCGGCCTGCCCCGCCATACCCCGGCATCTTCGGTCATCTGACGAACCTCCCGAACAAAATCCGTCATCCGATCACACTGTTCCTGCGTAATATCTTCCCCAAACATTTCCGACCGAAAGTAAATGAGATGACGCAGGAAATCCATCTCGATCCCATCGACCTCATACCGCACGCACACATCCCGCAAAATCCGAACCACCTTTTCCCGCACCTCCGGCAGTTCATAATTCACCGCGGACCAACGCCCTCCTCCATAGGGAAACTTGTCGTCCTTCTTTCCCATCAGGCATTGCGGATTCCTCCGTTTCCACTCGCATAGCAGGCTCTCGCTCTTGGAATCGTGCGTATCATTCATCCGCATCGACCAGAACACTTCCATTCCGTTCTGTTTTCCAAATTCCGCCATAATCTCCAGATTGTCCTGTCCCGTAATCCCTTTCAGCTCCCACGCCCAGTCCGGTTTGTTGCTCCCCCGAACCTTCATTACCTCTGATTCCTTGCTGTCATGCGAATACAGATTCCACACCCCGTCGCAGTAAAAAATGGAATCCACCTGGCTGCCTGCCAGCGCCGCCGTCCGGTATTTCAAAAACTGTTCTTTGGTTTTCGGATCGTTCGGTTTGTTGACGCAGTCATTGCCGTCGTTGTTAAAAATGATCCGCCGCTTTCGCTGTTTCGCCTCCTCCCGCTTCTTCCGCATCTGGGAAATCTGTTTCTCGTTTTTCAGATACGACCGGCCGTCCTTCACCCAATCCTCGGGCTTGGAATACAAACGTTCATTCACAAAAATATTCTGGTCGATCCGCTCCAGATTCTTCAAAATATTCGGATCGCCGATCTCATGAAACATTTGCGCTGTTGGATCAAACCAGTTGAACGTGTAAATCCCGCTTACCCCTCCCTGCCAGGCGTTCCATGCCTCGCCCCTCCACTTTTTCTGAACGGTCTCCGGGGAATCCGTTACATGGACAATCTGAAAATTCTCAAAACACGCATACACCGGCACATCATATTTCTTCCCCAGCGCCGCCAGATTCTCCCACGGCTCCAGATGGAAATATCCCCCGCCGGTTACAATGTCCACCAGCCCTTCCTTCAGCCATCGTTCCAGATCGATCCCGATCGCACGGCAATATCCCGCCGAATCCGGAATGCGAATCGCCACTAGAATCGGCCTGCCCCGCCACACTGCCATATCCTCCGTCATCTTCCGAACCTGGCGCATCCATTCCGTCATTTGATCCAATTGTTCCTGCCTGAGATCCTCCCCCAGCATCTGCTCCCGAAACAAAATCGGGTGCCGGAAAAAATCCAGCTCGATCCCATCCACATCGTATCGCAAACACACATCTCGAAGAATTCGCCCCGCCTTCTCTCGCACCTCTTCCAGGCCGTAATTCACCGATGACCACCGCCGGCCGCCATAGGGAAACTTCTGTCCCCTCTCCCCCATCAGATATCCCGGATTTCTTCGTTTCCAGTCGCAAAATAACGCTTCCTCCCGCGCATCATGCGTATCGTTCATCCGCATCGACCAGAACACTTCCATCCCGTTTTGCTTTCCGAATTCCGTCATGATCTCCAGATTGTCTTTCCCCGTCAGTTCCTTGAGCTGCCATGCCCAGTCGGAATGCCCCGGAATATCCCATTTCAAAATCTCCGTTTCCGGTTTGCGGGTTTCCGGTAATCCAAGATTCAGCGCCGCACTGCCATGCCGATACAAATTAAACACTCCGTCGCAGTAAAAAATCGCATCCACCTGGCTGCCTGCCAGCGCCGCCGTCCGGTATTTCAAAAACTGCTCCGCCGTTTTCGGATCGTTGGGTTTATCGTAGCAGTCATCGCCGTCATTATTGTAAATAATACGCCGTTTTCGATGCTTTGCTTCCTCCCGCTTTTTCCGCATTTCCGAAACCTGGCTGTCATTCTTCAAATACGACCGCCCGCCCTTCACCCACACCTCCGGTCTCGACCACAATCCTTCATTCACATACGTTTTATGTTCTTTCCGCTCCAGCCCGGCCAGAATCTTCGGATCCCCGATCTCCCGAAAAATCGGATCCTTCGGATCAAACCGGTTAAACGTATAAATCCCGTTCACACCCGCCTGCCAGGCAATCCATGCCTCCCCGCGCCACAACCGCACATTCGAAGGTCCCTCCGTCTCCCAGGTCTGCTCCACGCGACGATCTTCAAAGCACGCATATACCGGCACGTTATGCGCTTTCCCCAGCGCAACCAGATTCTCCCATGGCTCCAGACAAAACACATATCCGCCGCTGACGATGTCAATCAAGCCATCCTTCAGCCATCGTTCCAGATCAATCCCGATTGCCTTGCAGAACTTCACTGAATCCGGAACTCGTACGGCAATCAGAATTGGCCGGCCCCGACGAAGGCCTTCCCGTTCCGTCATCCACCGGATCCGGCTGATGAGCTCTGTCATTAACCTTTGATGCCGCCAGGTCACATCCTCCCCCCACACCTGCTCCCGAAAATACACCAGCAGGCGGCAAAAATCCAGCTCGATCCCGTCCACGTCATACCGCTGGCAAATTTCCTCAAATATCCGGTACACCTTGTCCCGTACTTCCTCCCTGCCGTAATCCACCGACGACCACCGCCCATTGCCGTATGGAAGATTTTTACGATCTTCCCGTTTTGCTACAAGATACTCGGGATGATCCTGTTTCCACTGGCAGAATAAATCCCGGCTTTTCTCCCCCGCATCGTGGGTGTCGTTCATCCGCATCGACCAGAAAATTTCCCGATTTTGGCGGTGACAATATTCCGCCATCATCCGCAGCGAATCGATCCCCCGCTGCTTCATCTCCTCCACCAGCTCCGGCTGGATCACCCGTGGCGGCAGCATTTCCCACTCCTTTCCCCAATGTGAATACATATTGAACACCCCCGTACAGTAAAATATCGAATCCGCCTGGGAATCCATCAGCCCTGTCGTGCGCCGTTCCAGAAACTTCTCCGGATGCTCCAGGTCCAACCTTGTTTGCAACCGAAAATCATTCCCGTCATTGTTCATGATGATCCGCCGCTGTCGAAATTTCGCCTCCTCCCTCGCCTCGCGAAGTTTCACCAGCCCCTCGTATCCCGTTAAAAACTGCTGACCATTCTTTACCCACGCATCCGGATTATTCCACCAGTATTCCTCATTAAGCAAAATGCTCTGGTCCACCCGCTCCAGACCTTCCAGCACCTTTGGATCCCCGATCTCCCAAAATATCCGATCCCGAGGATCGAACCGATTAAACGTATATACCCCGTTCACCCCCGCCCGCCACGCCGCCAGCGCCTCCCCACGCCATTTCGGCAAATTCGAGGTTCCTTCGCCTGGTTCATCCGTAACGCCTTGAAGACGCCTTCTGTCAAAACAGGCATATACCGCTACATCGTGCTTTTTCCCCATCGCGGCAAGGTTCTCCCACGGTTCAAACCGGAACGTATCCCCGCAGCTCAAAATATCAATCAGCCCCTCCTTAAGCCACCGTTCCAGATCGATCCCCATCGCCCGACAAAATCCGACCGATTCCGGCGCGCGAATGGCCACCAGGATCGGCCGTCCCCGCCGAAGCCCCTCCTCTTCTGTCATGCGACGAATCCGCCGCATCAACTCCGTCATCTGGTTCAGGCGTTTCTGCGGAACCATTCCTTCCCACACCTGCTCCCGAAACAATATCAGATGCCGGTAAAAATCCATCTCGATCCCGTCCACGTCATACCGGCGGCAAATCTCGGAAATAATGCGGAATACCTTTTCGCGAACTTCCTCCCGACCGTAATCCACCGCCGACCAATATTGACAGCCGTACGGCATTTTTTCCCGATCTTCAAAGGCTCCCACCAGATACTTCGGATGATCCGCCTTCCATTGGGCGAACAAGTCCCGCCGGTTGGGAGAAGAATCGTGGATGTCATTCATCCGCATGGACCAGAAGATTTCCTTGCCCTTCTCATGACAGAATTCCGTCATGATTTTCAAGCTGTCAATGTCCTTTGCCTTCATGGGCTCCACTAGATCGGTCTTGATGATCCGATCCGGCAGCAGTTCGCATTCTTCCATCGGATGCGAATACTTGTTGAACACGCCCGTGCAGTAAAAAATCGAATCCACCTGCGAATCCAGCAGCGGCGCCGTACGTTTCTCCAGAAACGCCCGCGGATTCTCCAGATCCTCCTCGGATTGAATGACAAAATCATTCCCATCGTTATTCATAATGATCCGCCGAGTGCGGAATTGAGCCTCTCTCCTGGCTTTCCGCAAATCCTCCACTGACATTGTGTTATTATCCAAATTCTGCGTCACATCCGTCTTCGGCTTGCTGCACCCCGGTAACCAGAAGAAAAACCCCGCCATAAAAAACGCACAAATCATCAAGAATCCATTGGTATGTCGCGAGGTGGCCATATCCTGTTCTCCTGTATCAAAGATCATGCTTTTTGTAACCGGAAGCCGTCACTGTTGCAACGAGAATCCATCCCTGGAATAATCGTTCCAAACCCGATAAACGGCCCGTCCTTATTTGCTGACATCTTCCA
>CAZOTP010000220.1:0-5973 GCA_964582655.1 uncultured Pirellulales bacterium
TGCATCAATCCCGCGGAATCGCCTGTTTGCGAGTTCAGCGGGACTGCCATACCATACGGATGAGCCGTTTGAATTAATTGGAACAAGACAGTTTCACAAGGGTCTGATTCTCACGTTACTCTAAAGGAACCCATACGCCAATGCTTGAAACACTCTTTTATCCCAAAGCCGTCGCCGTTATCGGCGCTTCCCGAACTCCCGGAAAAGTCGGCTATGAAATCATGAAAAACATGGTCGATGCCGGTTATGAAGGGCAGCTCGTTCCCATCAATCCCTCCGCGGAGGATGTCCTGGGAGTCAAATGCTACCCGGACCTCAAAACCTACGGCAAACCCATCGATTTGAGCGTCATCTCCATTCCCCCCAAATTTGTAAATGACGCGATTCAATCATCCATTCAAGCCGGGGCGAAATCCATCGTGGTCATCACCGCCGGATACAAGGAAGTCGGCGCCGAAGGCAAAAAGATGGAAGACGAGCTGGTTCGCATCTGTAAAACGCACGGGGTCCGCTTGATGGGGCCGAACTGCCTGGGCCTGCTCAACACCGACAGCAAAATCAACGCCTCCTTCGCGCCGATCATGCCCAAACCGGGCAATATCTCCGTACTTTCGCAGTCCGGCGCTCTGGCGACGGCGATTCTGGACTGGATGGCCGCGCACAACATCGGCCTGGCGAAACTCCTGAGCATCGGAAACAAAGCCGACCTGAACGAGAACGACTTCATCGAAGCGCTTGCCGAGGACAAACAGACGAAAGTCATCGTGGGCTATCTCGAAAGCATCATCAACGGGGATGAATTCATCAAGACCGCCGAACAGGCCGCCAACAGCAAACCCATCATCATCTTCAAATCGGGAACTACCGCCGCCGGCTCCAAAGCGGCCTCGTCGCATACCGGAAGCCTCGCCGGCGCCGATATCGCCTACGGCGCCGCGTTCAAACGGTCCGGCATCATTCGCGCGACGTCCTTTGAAGAAATGTTCGATTTCGGAACGGCCTTTGCGATGCAGCCCCTGCCCAAAGGCAAGCGCGTCGCCGTCATCACCAACGCCGGCGGCGCCGGCATCATGGCCGCCGACGCCGTCGAATCCATCGGGTTGCAGATGACCTCGCTCAACAAAGACGCCGCCAAGGCACTTGCCGAAAAACTTCCCTCCGCCGCCAGCGTCGCCAATCCCATCGATGTGCTGGGGGACGCCGAGGCCCAGCGATATTCCATCGCCGTCAAAGCCGCGATGGAGGATGAAAACGTCGATATCATTCTGGTTCTGCTGACCCCCCAGGCGATGACCCAGCCCCTGGAAACGGCCCAGGAAATCGCCAAATTCGCCCACAACGGCAAACCCATGTTCGCCTGCTGGATGGGCGGCAATATCGTCGCTCCGGGCGTGATCGAGCTGATTAAAAATGAAATTCCGGCGTATGAATCGCCCGCCCGAGCCGTCAAAGCCATCAAGGCGATGTGCGATTACGTGGATTGGCATGACCGGCCCGCCCGCATCGTCACGCGGTTCCCCGTGAATCGCCGCCGGGCCGAGCGAATCATCAACCGGCATATCCGGATGGGACAGTTCCAGATCGGCGAAGTCAAAGGCAAAGAAATCCTTCGCGCCTACAACTTCAATGTGCCCCCCGGCGCGATGGCCACCTCGACCGAAGAAGCGATGGATATCGCTGAACGGATCGGCTATCCCGTCGCGATGAAGATCGTCTCCCCCGACATTCTCCACAAATCCGACATGGGCGGCGTCAAACTGAACCTGATCAACCGCTTCGCCGTGCAGGACGCCTATGACCTGATGATGCTCCGCATCAGCCAGAAAGCCCCCAACGCCAAGCTGGAAGGCGTGTATGTCGAAAAAATGTGCACCAAAGGCCGGGAAATCATCATCGGGATGACCCGCGATCCACAATTCGGTCCGATGCTGATGTTCGGTCTGGGCGGCATCTTCGTCGAAGTCATGAAAGACGTCACCTTCCACCTGGCGCCCATTACCGCCGACGAAGCCCTCCAGATGCTGGAAACCACGCGGTCGTACAAGCTGCTGACCGGAGTCCGCGGCCAGGCCGGCGTCGATATTCAGGCCATCGCCCTGGGCATCCAGAGAATGAGCCAGTTGGTGACGGATTTCCCGCAAATCGTAGAAATGGACATCAATCCCTTTATCGTCGGCCCCTTCGGTTCGCAACCCGTCGCCGCTGACGCCAGAATCACTCTTTCCAAGGAAGTTGCAAAATCATGACGCTACAAAACAATAAACCCGCCTACGACATGGATTGGAAGTCAAAATATCAGTCTCAGATCGTCTCCGCCAAAGACGCGATCCGGCACATCGATCCGGGACAGCGAATTTTCATCGGGACCGGCTGCGCGCAGCCGGAAGAGCTGGTTCAGGCGCTGGCCGACATCGCCGACCGTCTCTCCAACACCGAAATCATCCATTTGCTGACGCTCGGGGAAGCGCCCTACGCGGAAAAGAGGCTGGCGGAAAATTTCCGCGTGAACAGCTTTTTCATCGCCGAAAACGTCCGCGACATCATTCAGGAAGGCTACGGCGACTACACCCCCATCTTCCTGTCCGATATACCGCGGCTCTTCAGCTCGGGACAGCTCCCCCTGGATGTCGCCCTGATTCAGGTGTCGCCTCCCGATGCACGGGGCATGTGCAGCCTCGGCGTCTCCGTGGATATCGTCAAAAGCGCCTCGGAAAACGCCTCCATGGTCATCGCGGAAGTCAATCCGCAGATGCCCTACACGACCGGCGACTGCTTCCTCCACGTGCAGGACATCGACTATCTCGTCCCCGTCGATAAGCCGGTAATCGAGTTCCACTCCGTTGAACCCGATGAAGTCACCCGCCAGATCGGCGAAAACGTCGCCGCTCTGATTGAAGACGGCTCCACCATCGAGCTGGGCATCGGGCGCATCCCCCAGGCCGTCGTCGAATTCCTCAAAACCAAAAAAGATCTCGGCATCCACACCGAAATGGTCTCCGATTCCATTGTCGATCTGATCAAATCCGGCGCCATCACCGGGCAGAGAAAATCCCTCGACCGCGGCAAGCACGTCCTCAGTTTCGCCATGGGAACCAAAAAACTCTACGATTTCCTGAACAACAATCCGGACTTTGTCTTCCGGCCCACCGAATATGTGAACGACCCCTTCGTCATCAGCCAGCAGAACAAGATGGTCGCCATCAACGTCGCCCTGCAGGTGGACCTCACCGGTCAGATTTGCGCCGACTCGCTGGGGACCAAGTTCTTCTCCGGCATCGGCGGGCAGGTGGACTTCAACCGCGGCGCCGCCCGATCGGAAGGCGGGAAGGCCATCATCGCCATGCCCTCCACCGCTAAAAACGGGACCATATCCCGCATTGTCACCGCCCTTGAACCCGGCGCCGGGGTCGTAACCACGCGGGGCGATGTGCACTATGTGGTCACCGAATACGGCGTCGCCTACCTGCACGGGAAAAGCGTCCAGGAACGCGCCATCGCGCTGATCAGCATCGCGCACCCCGATTTCCGGGAGACGCTTCTCAAGGACGCCATCCATGCCAAATACCTCCGGCCGGAAATGGCCGAAGTCGAGGGAAAAGTCCGCGTCGGGCCGAAAATTTTCACCACCTCCTACGTCACCAACGAAGGCACGCAGATCAACTTCCGCCCCATCAAGTTCACCGACATGTCCCTCATCAAGGATTTGATCTACTCCCTCTCGCAGGAAACCCTCTATTATCGCTTCATGAAGGAAATTTCCCGAATCCCCCTCAAGCAGATTCAGGACTTCGTCTATATCGACCACCGGCACGACGTCGCGGTCGTGGGAACCCTGCCCGAGGCCCATGGCGAGGAAATCATCGCCGTCGGCCGATACTTTCTCAATCCCAAGACCAACAAGGCCGAAGTCGCCTTCGTGGTCCGAGATAACTGGCAGAATAAGGGGATCGGCACGTTCCTCCTGAAATATCTCATGATGATCGCCAAGCGGAACGGCATTTCCGGCTTCACCGCCGAAGTCCTCCGCGACAACAAAGCCATGCAGGCGGTCTTCCGCAAATCCGGCACCCAGCTCGTCAGCCAGCTTCATGAGGATGTGTTCAGTTTCAGCCTTGATTTTTAAGAATTGATTGGTACGAACGGAGAAAGAGCCATGACCCGGAGAACATCTTTGCTTGGGGAAATGGCTCTTTTTCTTTGTGCCGTTTTCGGTCCTGCGGCCGCGGAACCGCAAACGGCCCCAGCCTGGCAAAACAGCCTGAAGCCCGCGGGCACCCCGGCGCAGGAACTAGTCTTTCTGGACGAAGGAAAACCACTGTTTCAAATTCTATTGAGCCGCGAACCATCCCCGCCGGAGAAAAACGCGGCTTTGGAGCTTGCTCGCTGGCTTGAGGCGATGTCCTCCGCTCCCGTCACAATGACCGTCCTCCGTGAAACCGAACGATCGGATCCGTCCATCCCCTATATCAGCATCGGCCAAACCGAACTTCTGAAGAAAGCCTCTCTCCCCGATGCAGAACAACCTCTTGCCGCGGACGGCTATGGCCTCGCCGTCAAAGACGGTAACCTCTATCTCTGGGGCGGCCGATCGCGCGGGATTCTCAACGCCGTCTTTGCCCTGCTGGAAGAAGATATGGGATGCCGCTGGTATTCGAATGAATCCATTCAAATTCCCAAAACCCCCCGCATTTCCGTCCGGCCCGTCCCAAGAACCTATAATCCCCCCTTTGCCCTGCGGGACCCATTCTACTTCGTCTCCTTCAATGCCGACTGGTCCCTACGGAATCGGACCAACGCCCCCGGCGCCGCCGTTTCCGAAGAGTTCGGCGGCCGAATCGACTATGCCGGCTATTTCGTCCATACCTTGTGCAATGTATTTCTCAAGCGGGATACGTATTTCAAAGATCACCCCGAATATTACATGCTGGATAAAGACGGCAAGCGAAGTTCTCATCAGCCCTGCACCACCCATCCCGATGTCATACGAATCGTCAGCGACGAAGTCCTGGATGCCATCCGAAAAAATCCTGCCATGGAAATTATCAGCGTTTCCAAAGATGACGGCGGCGAGGAATGCCTCTGCCAGCGGTGCAAAGCCCTCGCCGAAGCGGAAGGCTCGCACATGGCGCCGCTGCTCGTTCTGGTCAACGCCGTCGCGGAGGCCGTTGAACAGGAATTCCCCGCCGTCACCGTTGATACCCTCGCTTATGTGGAAACCGTCCGCCCCCCCAAAACCCTGCGTCCCCGCAAAAACGTCGCCATCCGCATGTGCAATGATTTTGTCGGCTCCTGGAAAAAACCTTTCACCCCCGCCCGCGACTGTGAATTCGGAAAAATCGTCCAAGACTGGTCCGCGATCCATGATAACCTCTACATCTGGGACTATGTAACCAACTTCAGCCACTATATGGCTCCCATGCCCAACCTCGACGCCGTCGCCGACAACATCCGATTCTACGCCGACAACCAGGTCCAAGGCGTCATGACGCAGGCCGGCTATACCAGCACCGGTGTCGAACGCGAGTGGATGCGTTCCTGGATCTTCGCAAAACTCATGTGGAATCCCTCCTGGGATCTCGAATCCCTCCAGAAGGACTTTATCTATGGCAACTTTGGCAGGGCCTCCGAGCTGATCTGGCAATAGAACCAATCCCTCCCGATTCAGGCCAAAGCCTTCCAGACGTACATGGATGAACCCGAAGACGGCATCCGCTACCCCATGGACATTCCGTTTCTCTCGTCCAAATTCCTTAAGGATTCCACGGCTCTCTTCGAACAGGCCGAAGCCGCCGCCGACTCTCCCGAAGTCCTCCAGCGCGTCCAGCGGGAGCGTCTGCCCATTCTGTATGTCCAGCTCACCCGCGGCCCCGAATACATCGGCCCTTCCTACGGCCGGTTCATCGACACTTTTGAAGCCATCGCCCGCCGCGAGGGGGTTACCTCTCTCAAAGAGCATTACAACGACCTCGATGA
>CAZOTP010000221.1:0-5919 GCA_964582655.1 uncultured Pirellulales bacterium
CCCAGGCCAACACCCAGACCCGCCTGACGCGCAATATTACCATTAATATCCCGTTGATCAGCTCCCCCATGGACACCGTCACCGAATCCGCCCTGGCAATTGCCCTGGCTCAGGAAGGCGGCATTGGTGTTATCCATAAAAATCTCTCCGTCGAACGCCAGGTTCGCGAGGTCGAAAAAGTCAAACGAAGCGAAAACGGCATTATTCAGGATCCTGTTACACTCGGTCCCTCCGATCAGGTCAGTCGCGCCCGGGAACTCATGCAGGAACAGAACATCTCCGGCGTCCCCATCGTCGAAGCCAGCGGGAAACTCGTCGGCATTCTCACCCGCCGCGATCTCAAATTTCTCGATGACTATGGCAAAACCATCGACTCCGTCATGACCAGGGACAACCTGGTCATCGCTCCCCCCAACACCACGCTGGAACAGGCCGAAAATATCCTCCTCCAGCACAAGGTTGAAAAACTCCTCCTGGTCAACTCCGACGGAACCCTCGCGGGACTCATCACCATGCGGGACATCGACCGCATGCACCAGTTCCCCAATGCCAGCAAGGACTCCCGCGGTCGGCTACGCGTCGGAGCGTCCGTGGGCATCTTCGATTTCGAACGCGTCGAAAAACTCATCGAAAAGGAAGTCGATCTCATTATGGTCGATTCCGCACACGGTCATTCCCAGAATGTCATTGAAACCGTCAAGCAAATTCGAAAAAAATACAAGATCGACATCGTCGCCGGCAACGTCGCCACCGCCGAGGGGGCCAAAGACCTCATCGAAGCCGGCGCGGACGCCATCCGTGTCGGAATCGGTCCCGGAGCCATCTGCACGACCCGCGTCGTTTCCGGCGTGGGCGTCCCCCAGATTACCGCTATTATGGAAACCGCGAATGCAGGCGATAAATACGGGATTCCTATCATCGCCGATGGCGGCATCCGGCACAGCGGCGACATCACCAAAGCCATTGCCGCCGGAGCTTCCTCCGTCATGATCGGCTCCCTCTTTGCCGGGCTGGAAGAAGCCCCCGGCAAAATGGTTATCTTCAAGGGCCGCCGCTTCAAGGAATATCGGGGCATGGGGTCCCTGGGTGCCATGGTCACCGGTTCCGCCGAGCGTTATGGCCAGTCCTCCAAGAACGAAACCTCCAAGCTCGTACCCGAAGGCGTGGAAGGCCGCGTCCCCTATCGCGGTACCCTTGCCGAATACGTTTATCAGCTCATCGGCGGACTCCGCGCTGGCATGGGCTACTGCGGAACCCGAAACATCGAAGCCCTCCGCAAGGACACCCGCTTCATTCGCGTCAGCGCGGCAACCATCCGCGAAAATCACCCTCATGACATCGCCATTACCCAGGAAGCCCCCAATTATCACACGCTCAGCGATTCCATGGAAAGTTGAGGACGATCCGCCATGAAGAAAATAATTCCCGTTGTAATATTGTTTAGCGTTCTTCTGGTTTCCGCTGCGTTCTTCGGCTGCCAGGAGCCTAAACCGGAAAAATCAACTTGCTTGGCTTCGTCGGAGATCACTCCCGATTGCACAGACCGGGGCTGGCCTGAAAGCTCCGCCTCCTACCAGAGCGGTGCTGTTAAACATCTATCTCTTTACATGATGGATCCCTTGGAAATTCGGGGAAGCAATCAGGACCAGACCTTCCGAATCTGGGATTGCACCGACCTCTGGGGAGAGGTGTACTGCCCGGCATCTTTCTTTGGACGACTGATCCTCCTCCCCGTCAGCGCGGTCATGAATCCGCCGTGGAAAACCCAGTTTTCCCGCAGTGTGTTCGACACGCAGGATCCGTCGTATGAATTATCGGCGCCCATCGCCGGACAAGCGATCAACAATCCCTGGTAACGTCCCAGAGTAATCCACCATGCAAATCAACCGACAAGAAGAAACCATTGCCATTCTCGACTTCGGCAGCCAGTACGTCCAGCTCATCGCTCGCCGTGTCCGCGAGCATCAGGTCTTTTCCGAAATCCTCCGCCACGACATCTCCCTCGATGAGCTCCGCAAACGGAACCTCAAGGGCATCATCCTCAGCGGCGGCCCCGCCAGCGTCTATGCTGAGAACGCCCCCCAATGTGATCCCCGCATCTTCGAGTTGGGCGTCCCCGTGATGGGCATCTGTTACGGCATGCAGATCGGCTGCCAGATTCTCGGCGCCAAAGTCTCCACCGCTCATGCCCGCGAGTACGGCTCCACCCTCGTGCAAATCACCAAATCCCAGGGCCTCCTCCAGCACCTCAACGGCGAAAAAATCGTCTGGATGAGCCATGGCGACCAGGTCAATCATCTCTCCGACGACTTCATCCCGCACGCCGCAACCTCCAGCTGCCCTGTCGCCGCCGTGCAGCATAAAAAACTACCCTTTTACGGCGTACAGTTTCATCCGGAAGTCACCCACACCCCCTGCGGCTCGCAAATCTTCCAGAATTTCCTCTACGACATCTGCCAATGCGGCGGGAACTGGAAAATGGGGAATTTCATCGAAACCGCCTGCCAACAAATACGACGGCAGGTCGGTTCCGACACCGTCATCTGCGGCCTCAGCGGAGGCGTCGATTCCTCCGTGGTTGCCGCCCTGCTCCACAAAGCCATCGGCGATCAGCTTGTCTGCATCTTCGTCGATAACGGCCTCTTGCGGAAAGGAGAACGAGATCATGTCGAAGCCACGTTCCGCGATCACTTTCGAATTGACCTGCGCGTGGTGGATTGGTCCGAACAGTTCCTCGCTCGGCTGGCCGGCGTTACGGATCCTCAGCGCAAGCGAAAAATCATCGGACATGAATTTATCGAAGCCTTCCGCCGCGCCACCGAAACCATTCCCAACGCGAAATTCCTCGCGCAGGGCACGCTCTATCCCGATGTCATTGAATCCGGACACAAAGACGGAAATCCCGCCGCCAACATTAAACTACACCATAACGTGGGAGGACTACCGGAGAAACTTGGCTTTGAATTAGTCGAACCTCTTCGAAACCTCTTCAAAGATGAAGTCCGACTCGTCGGCGAACATCTGGGTCTGCCCGAAAATATCGTCTGGCGCCATCCTTTCCCCGGTCCGGGCCTGGCCGTCCGAATCATTGGCGAAATCACCGAACCTCGCCTGGCCGTACTCCGCGACGCCGATGAAATCCTCATCGAGGAAATCGCCGCCGCCGGACTCTACCGCTCCATCAGCCAGGCGCTGACCGTCCTGCTGCCCATCAGTTCCGTGGGCGTCATGGGCGATGACCGCTCCTATGAAAACGTCGTCGCTATCCGTGCTGTGGAAACCTCCGACTTCATGACCGCCGACTGGGTCCGCTTCCCCCCCGAAACCCTCGCCCGCATCTCCAGCCGGATCATCAACGAAGTCCGGGGCGTCAACCGTGTCGTCTATGATGTCTCCACCAAACCCCCCGCCACCATCGAATGGGAATAATCCTTTCGTCCCCGCCGAAAACGAAAAAAACAATTCCAAAAAATGATCCGACTCCGCTATGCTACTTCCATTCGCGCATAAGGTTTTTTTTAAACTCGTAAATATTCTTCTCGTCATCATTACTGTTTATCTGCAACATCCAGACGCCGATCTGATCGGCCAGATCGAAAAATTCTTCGGCAATTTTTTTTCGTTCCACGATGTCCCCGTATCCCTGTTCAATCTGAGTATACATCACTGGCATACGGGCCTCGCGAACACGTTGCAGGAATTGCGGCTGATCGGCGACGAGCCGTTCGGCGTAATCGAACAGAAGTTTGTATCGGGTCACCCATTCCGGCGAGAGATATCCCTTACGATGTTTTTTAAGTTGATCCCAAATAAATAGCGTCTCTCCAGATTCTTTTAATGCCTGATGCGTCAGATCGATATACTCCCTTATCGGTTCCGCCGCCGGCCCGTAATACCCGCGCAGATAGTCATCCATCACCGCCCGATCATCCGCATGCGGATTCCACATCAGCTTCGCCAGCAGGCAGCTTCGCAGATACCGGAATTCGCTCCCCCGCTCATTGGTCAGATAAAAGAACATCCCCCGCGCGTGATGATCCGTATAAAATTGGATATTGGGCTTCTGCACGAACAGATTGGGAAACGGCATGAAAAAATGGCTGTTGCTCGCCGTATAATCCCACACCAGCAGATTCTCGCTGATCTTTGACCACGCCTCCAGATTCCGCCGAAATTCAATGTTTCCCGCTACATCCTTCACGGCGTCCCAGCCTCGTACTCCCGCAGGAACCGCGCGGCTCTCTGGCATTTGACTTTCTGCAATGGGAGTCTCCTGTGTCGTCCAGCTTGAACACAGTTTGATCATAACGTTTTTCGCCGGATGAATATGCCGCGGCGGCACCGTGGACCAGACGTATGCCAGCGTAGAAATCGTTTTGTCGGGAAATTCGGCCGCCACCTTGTTGACAAAGTCAAGAATCGATCCCATCGGCGTCCCTTCCCTCTCGTTGACCGCCTGGCATGCTTCACACCGGCACCAGCTGTTGTCCCCGTCCATCGGGCTGACATCCCAGTACCGTGCTTCCGGCTTTTCCTTCATCATCTCCCGCATCGCCTCGACCGTAATCCGAAGCACATCCGGATTCGTCAGACACAATTGTGTTACTTGCCCATCCTTCGGTTCCTTCAGTACCCGCTTGCCATCAATCCAGGAAAAATACTCCGGATGCTCCTGAAAATAGGTTTCCGGGGGAACATACGTATGGAACGTGTGACAGAACGGCCCCCAGTACCGGTACGACTCCTTCCCGACGCTGCCCGTCTCATGTTTATTCGTAAAAGACCAGCAGCTGACATTGCCGTTGAGTTTCAATTTTGCCGCCCAGGCCGGGTCCATCGCTTCGTAGCAATATACCAGCCGCCATTCGACTGGGGGGACCTGCAAATCGTCAATCGGCGGGAGGAGAACGGTTTTTTTCTCCGGCACAAATTCCGCATCGGGGGCATACCACCGGCATCCCAGATGATCTTCCAGAAATCCGTATACCGCATACAACGCCGGCAGATCGTCCGCCGAAGCAAGAACCAGATGATTGCCGATGGTTCGCAGCAGATAGCCGCTGGGTCCGATTTTTTCTAAATCGGAGTTTTCGCCCAGCAACGCAATCCGCAGCGGAGAACCGAGAATTATTTCATGGGAGCCAAGGGGCTGTTCATCGGTGATGATGGTTCGCAGAGCGCCTGAGATTTTTACGAAATAGTTCTGCAATTCATGAGCCGCCTGCTTTTGATGCGCAGAGGCGTCCTGCGGCAGAACGATTTTGTAATCGCTGCGCCCCTCAACGACTAACGGGAGAGGAATTGGTTTTTTATCTCCGCCCTGGGCCGCCGGCGCTCCCCCCCATATCCATGCCGTAATAAACAAAAGATAAACCGGGAATTCCCGGGAATGAATCAAGATGATCCCTGTCAATTTCATGAACCCATCCGCAATGGGACATACCCGCTATGCCATTCCCCTTTCACAGCCAGAACCACCGTACAGATAATTGCTATTCCGTCACTGTAATTTTTGCGGAATCCAGTCGCATGCGGAAGATGGGGAAAATCAAAAACGCTTCGGTTGCATCGAGATTATCGACCAGGGTGACGGTGTGCTTGCCCGGTTTGCCGCCCTTGTCGGCATCCGGAATCACGAAGGAGCCCGAAAATGGCTCGCAAATTTTCTTCCCGTCCCACATCAGGCACTGATCCGCCGGATCGCCGAAGAGGCCGCTGCTCTTGACATAGACCGCCGTACCGGGGCTGCCGGATTTCGGTTCAATCGACACAATCTGCGTGCACCCCAAGCTGAGCATCCCACATGCCATCACCAGAACTGCGCTTACGATTTTTTTCATCTGTATAACCCTTCCTGTACCATGTATGCTGCCACCTGTCAATTTCACTATTTCGTACGCTTCTTTGAGTCTCACGGTC
>CAZOTP010000222.1:0-5892 GCA_964582655.1 uncultured Pirellulales bacterium
TCAGATCAGCATCATGGACTGCACCGGCTGCGGAACCTGCGCCGACATCTGCCCGGCCAAGGAAAAAGCCCTCGTCATGAAGCCCTTCTCCGAACAGCGGGATCTCCAGGCCGAAAACGCCAAATTCAGCCTGACCATTCCGTTCCACAATCCTTTGGACAAAACCTCCGTCAAAGGCAGCCAGTTCGAGCAGTCTCTCTTCGAGTTCAGCGGCGCCTGCGCCGGTTGCGGCGAAACCCCCTATGTCAAAGTCATCACCCAGCTCTACGGCGACCGCATGGTGGTCGCCAACGCGACCGGCTGTTCCAGCATCTATGGCGGCTCCTGCCCGAGCTGTCCCTACACCGTGAACGCCAAAGGGCACGGGCCCGCCTGGGCGAACTCGCTGTTTGAAGACAACGCCGAATACGGGTTCGGCTTCAACCTGGCTTTCAGCCAGAGACGGGAACTCCTCGCCGATAAAATCCGGCTGGCGATTCAGAACGGCGTCTCGGACACGCTCAAAGCCGCCATGGAAAACTGGCTGGCCAACAGCAGCGACGGCGACAAGAGCCGCGCCGCCGGCGACACCATCAAGGAACTCCTCGCCAAAGAAGCCGGCAAAAACCCGCTGCTGAAGGAAATCCAGTCCATGACCGATCTGCTTACCAAGAAGAGCATCTGGATCTTTGGCGGCGACGGCTGGGCCTATGACATCGGCTACGGCGGACTGGATCATGTCCTGGCGTCCGGAGAAGATGTCAACGTCCTGGTACTGGATACCGAGGTCTATTCCAACACCGGCGGGCAAAGCAGCAAAGCGACCCCCACCGGTTCGGTTGCCAAATTCGCCGCCTCCGGCAAGAAAACCAAGAAGAAAGACCTCGGCATGATGGCGATGAGCTATGGCTACGTCTATGTCGCCTCCGTCGCGATGGGATCCAATAAAAATCAGCTCATGAAAGCCCTCACCGAAGCGGAAAGCTACCCCGGCCCCTCGCTCATCCTCGCCTACGCCCCCTGCATCAATCACGGCATCGACATGGGCAAGAGCCAGAACGAGGAAAAACTCGCCGTTGACGCGGGCTACTGGCTCCTCTACCGCTACAACCCCCTGCTCAAGCTGGAAGGCAAGAATCCTCTCATCCTGGATTCCAAGGAACCCACCGGCAACCTGCAGGACTTCCTCATGGGCGAAGTGCGTTACAAATCCCTCACCAAGCAGTTCCCCGAAGAAGCCAAGAAGCTCAACGCCCTGCTCGCCAAGGAATACGCCGAACGCTACCAGATGTATAAAAAGTTGGCCGCCGAAGCGTAATTGCTCCGTCCAACCTATTCATTGCTCCCCCAGGGCCGGTTCCCAGACCGGCCCTTTTTCTTTGCCCGGAGGCTGGTAATCGAATCCAACGGCGATGCCGCGACGGGGCATTTTCCATTTTGCATCGCGAGGATTTTTCGTGTAAACTAGGGAGGGATAACCGGTAAAATACAGGCGGCAGCCGACAGAGACGGATACTACCAGCCGATGGAGATTCAAACATGGCGGACGTGAAAAAAATCTGCAACTCTTTATGTGCTATAGGCTTATTGATTATCCTGGCGGCCGCGGCCGGATGCTCCGCCCCCCAGACCCGCATCCAGAACAGGCTCCATCAGCTCCCCGATGACTCCCTGCGAAACGCCCTTCAGGCAAACCTCACCGCCTCAGGCGGACTCGACGCCTGGGCCAATATCGCCGAACTCCAGGCCGACGTCATCGCCACCATCCTCTCCGAAGACAACAGCCGCTCCCTCATCCGGCAGAAACTCTTCCTCAAACCGACCGCCCAAACCATTGAAATATCCCTGACCAGCCTCGAGCCCGATGGCGTCTGGCTCGAACGGCTCGACCGCAAGGGGCGCATCATGATCGCCCACAATCCCGGCAAAGCCGTCCAGGCCGTCCGGATCACCGACCCGCAGGTCCTCCAGGGCGCGGCCCTCAAGCTCCGGCTGCTCACCCAGGCGATGACCCAGACGCTCGGTTTCCTCCAGAAGGACTATGTTGTCGCCTACGCCGGCCAGGAACGAAAAGGCGGACGGCTCTCTGAAAAAATCGAAATCACCGGCCCCATCGTCCTTCTCAGCAAAAAGCAGCCCCCCGAGATGACCGCCGACAACCGGCTCGCCGCCTGGATCGATACGGAGAAAAACCTCATCAGCCGCCTGTGGCTGAAATACCGAAATCCCTACGAACAGAAAGAGCCTCTGGTGTATATGGGCGCCAACGTCGGACAATACCAGACCCTTCCCGAAGGAATCACCGTCCCCGCCTACATCGATTTCATTCGCAGCGATTCCTATCAGCAGTTCAGCGAACGGCAGATTCTTACGATGGAATTGAAAAATTTCCTGGTGAAAAAGAGAAAATAATACATGGATTGGAGCCTGTGAAATGGGTTTGTCGGCCGAACAGGACAAACACGATAGCCTCCTGCAATTGGGCGCCGCCGCCAAAGCCGCCGGCGTCTCCACCCAATCCCTTCAATATTACCTCCTCGTCGGACTCATCGAACCCACCGCCTACTCCCCGGGCGGACGGCAGCTCTTCAATGAAAAAGCCGTCGACAGAATCCGAATCATTCACCAGCTCAACAAAACCGGCTCCCCCCTCCGCGAAATCCGAAACAGCTTCCTTCAGACCCCCAACACCAACTAACGTCCGCTGCAATATCGATTTTTGGGTATCTTTCTAAACGATTCCATTTTCCCCATCGACCCTCGCGTGCGTCCCCGCTATTTGCCCACGTCCGCGAAAAATCCCCTCATCCGTAAATCAATCCTGCGGCTTCTTCAAATCCTCATTCGTCGGCAGGTCCTTCAGCGAACCCAGCCCGAACGTTTCCAGGAATTTCTTCGTCGTCCCGTACAGCAGGGGCCTGCCCAGCTCTTCCGCCCGCCCGACAATCTTCACCAGCCCCTTCTCGATCAACTGCCGGATCATTTCCCCCGCCGCCACGCCGCGGATCGCCTCCACGTCCACGCGCAGCACCGGCTGCTTGTACGCGATAATCGCCAGCGTCTCCAGCGCCGCCGGCGTCAATTTCGTCTCACCCCGCACCTTCACCAGCTTCTTCAGCCACACATTGAACACCGGCAGCGTCAGCATCTGTACCCCCCCGGCGATCTCCTCGATCCGGAACGAACAGCCCATCTGCTCGTATCTGGCGTTCAATCCCTCGATGATCTTCCGCATCTCCGCCGCGCCCCCGGCGCCCACAATCTCCGAAAGCTTCTTCAACGGCAGCGATTCATCCGACGCGAACAGCACCGCTTCCGCCACCGCCTCGACCGTCACCTCCGGATTCGATTCCCCGTTCTCCTCCAATCTCCCCGCCGGCTCTTCCGGATCGGATTGCGGCATCGGCGATTCCGCGTCCCGCTCCGTCACGTCTTCCAAGTCCGGTGAAGATTCTCCCGCCGATTCCATCTCCCCCGGTGACTCCTCCCGCGGCGACTCCCCGTCCGCGATCGAAGGCTCCGAAATCTCCTGCCCGTCCATGCCTTCTTCCTTCCGCTCCAATTCATCCATGAATGCATCCTTATCCAATTAAGGGTACGGTTTCCAACTCGGCGCATTATCCCCCTTTTCGACGTCCACTTCAACCAAAACTTGCCGCCTCCTCACCGCCGGGGCCGAGTCATCCGGTCCAGCAGGGGCGTCAGCGTATTCATTCCCAGAATCGCCGCGTAACAGGGTATGGGGATCTCCGTGTAAAGCCGAAACGCCATCGTCAGTACCCCCGCCCCAAGCCCGAACCACATCTGCCCCTTCCGCGTAATCGGCCTGGAGATCATATCCAGACTCACCGCCAGAACGCCCAGAAGCAGATCGCCGCTGAACACATGATAATTCACATAGCTAAGCCACTCCCCAAACGATTCCTCCCGCCAGAGAAACCAGACCGAAACCGCGCCGGTCCCCTCGTCCCCTCGAATCACGGGAAAACACCCCGCCGCCGCGTACGCCCCTCCCAGAAACAGAGCCGTCAGCTCCCACCGCACATACCCCCGGTAAATCAGATACACAACCGCGAACAAAAGGACCAGCCCGCAGGTCTCTCCGATTCCGCCAGGCACCGCTCCCGCGATGCAGTGCCCCAGCCCGGGCAGCTTCTCCAGCATAAAATCCCCGAACCCCCGTCCCTCCCCGCCGGGCGCGTACTGGCGAAGCAGCTCCGCGGGTTTCTCCAGCAGATACACCGCCGACGAATGCATTCCCGCCCCGCTGAACCAGTTTACCGGAAACCAGCCCGACTCCGCCGCCCGGTCCTGAATGTTCCCCCACACCATCCCGCATCGTCGAAGCAGAAGTACCTGCGATCCGGTTAATTCCTCAAGGAATACCAGATGCGCCACCAAACGGCCGATCAGCGCCGGATGCCACACATAATGCCCCACCCCCCCGAACACCTGCTTGCCGATCAGCGCCGCCGACGCCCCCGCCAGAAAAAACACCCGCCAGTCCGCCGCCGCCGGAATCGTCAGCGCCGCCAGCATCCCCATCACCACGCTGTGCGTCATCGATCCGGGGATCTCCTCCCGCCGAAGACGGCTCACCAGCCGCTCCATCAGACCCGCCGCCAGGGCCGCCGACGCCGCTCCCTGGATCGCGTGATATCCGAAAAAGACCGTCCCCGCCGCCGTCGGCAGCAGAAGCGCCGCCAGCATCACCCGCATCATGTGATGCGACTGCTCCGGCACCTGCCGGTAAGGCGAAAGAGGCGTCTGCCAGATATGCTCCGCGGCCCGGTTCATCGCGGCTCTCCCTTCCCCGCCCCTTGCGGCTGCTTCGCCCTGAGATTCCATTTCATGCGGCGGATGTGCTCCAGAATCCGCAGATGCGACGGGCAGATATAGGAACAAATCCCGCACTCGATGCAATACCAAAGCCCCAGTTTCTCCGCCTGTTCATACTGACCCGTCTCCCCGTATTCCAGCATCCGCTCCGGGTCGATTCGCGCCGGGCAATCCTCCAGACACCACCCGCACCGGACGCAGGGCTGCGGCTTGTACCGCGGCAGTTTCCGAATCACCGTATAGACCCCGCTTGTCCGCGTCACCACCGCCCGCGAGGCGTCCACCGCCGTTCCCGAGATCGCGCCACCCTCCACCACGCACTCCGCATCCGCATGCACGCCCGCCCGCTTCAGAAGCTCCATCAAAGGCAGCCCCACCGGCGCCACAAAATGCCCTCCCTGCGACACCCCGTCCCCCGCCACCGTCACCACCCGCGTCAGCGGAAGCTGCTGCGCCATCACCGCGCGCTCCACCTCCCGCAGCGTCTGTATCGAAAACATCACGATGTCCCGCTCCCCGATCCCGCCGCCCCGCAGATACCCCTGCGCCCGCAGCGTACCCAGCACCGCCTCCCGCTGCCCCTGCGGATATTTCTCGCTCACCGGCGCGCACCGCACCGACCAGAATGCCGCCGCCTTGCGATCCACCGGAAACCCGTGCGGATACGCCAGCAGCGCCTCCCTCGCGCCCAGCCAGCGACGCAAAATCGCCAATCCCGCCAGCACCTGCTCCGGCATCCGGTCCAGCAGCGCAAGACCCAGCTCCAGCCCCGGCTCCACGGGCACCGCATTGGCTCCCACCGCCGCCGCGCTGTCCACCCGCCGCAGCAGCGCCGCCAGAGGCTCCCCCGTCGATCCCTCCGCGATCCCCGCCTTCTCCAGCGCCTCCCACACCGCCTCTTTGGGATATTCCTTCGCCGTAATCGAAGGCAGCGACCCTGCGATCGGCACCGGCGCGCCGACCGGATGCTCCGCCGGACGATACGACTCCGGCGGATGCAGAATCAGCGCGCTCTGATGCGGACGATTTCGTACATGCACCTCCGTCAGTTCCCCCACTACCCCCGGACCCGGC
>CAZOTP010000223.1:0-5882 GCA_964582655.1 uncultured Pirellulales bacterium
GGCTTCGTTGCCTTTGTCGGCGCAGTCGCGGGCTTCTTCGGCGAGGGTGTTCGCATTCTGGGAATTTTCGGCGTTCTTTTTGGTCATGGAGGCCATTTCTTCGAGGCTGGAGCTGGTTTCTTCGAGTCCTGCGGCCTGTTCGGTGGCGCCTTCGGCGAGGGACTGTGAGGCGGAGGAGACCTGCCCGGCGGCGGAAGCAACCTGTTCGGCTCCTTCCGAGAGACCGGCGATGATGCGGGAGAGGGGTTTGACGATTCCGCGGGTGATGAAGAACGCCAGGAGGATTCCGAGGATGACGCCGGCGGCCGCGAGGGCGAGGGACAGGAGGTTGGAGGCGTTCATCAGATCCGTCATTCCCTCCCTGACGCTGGTCTGGAGGGTTTCCATGTGTTTGGCGAATTCACGCGCACTTTGGACCATTTCGGCATCGCATTTTTTTTCTTCGAGGAGGCAGCTATAGAATACCTGCCCAAATTCCATGTAGCGGATCAGGGCGGACTGGATTTCCTGAACGGCGGTTTCGATGGATTTTTGGCCCTGGATTTGTTTCGACCAGTCATTCAGGGCGGCGTCAAATTCCCGGCTTCGGGTCTGGACCTGATCCCATCTGGCGTTTTCATGGGTGGCGATAAAATAGACGGCATCGACGCGGAGGAGAAGAAATTTGGCCATGATGAGCTGGTACCATTCCAGATTGATCTGGTTCCAGGCTTCGGGATTGTAGGTCTGGGTGTTTTTTTTCGCTTCGTCCCAGGCGGGCTGAATGCTTTTCGCGACGGCATTTTCAATTTTGGCGACGAGATCTTTTCCGGCGGCGCCCCAGGCGGCATAGTTGGTTTCCCGTTTTTGTCTCGCTTCGACGAGGGCCTCGAAGGCGGCGCAGTAATTGTCTTTCCCGGATTCGGCCAGCCGGAGAGGTTCTTTCTGTGCGGCGGTCATGGAGGGGGAGTTCTTACACGCATCGAGTTTGGCGTTGAGAGTTGTTTTCAATTCTTTCCATGCCTCGACGCTGTTTTTCTGATCGCCCTCCAAAGGAGCGAAGCCCCGCAGGATGAAGTTTTTTTCCTGACGGCGCATTTCCTGGGTCAGCGCCGTGCAGGCCTGCATGTCATACTGCAGGGTCATATTGCGGTCGATTCCGCGGACGGTGTTCCAGCCGATCCCTCCGAGAACGGCGGAGATCAGAACCAAAGCTCCGAATCCCAGACCCATTTTGACCGACAGTTTCATTTTTTTCATCGAAATTCCCTTTCCTGTGGTATTACGAATTTTCATTTTCAGCGGTTTTGAATCCGTCGCAGATGGATTTCAGAGCGTCTCCGGTGCGAATACCATACTCGCAAATCCGCGGGGTGCCATTTCCTTCCTTTTCTTCCTTCCCGTGGTCTTATCGGCAGAGTGAGAAGGTGAATTGATAAGGATTTTCCCTTACAAGAAATAAAACTGTTTGTTGGACCCCGTATTCACCACGTGTTGGAGAGGAGTGTTTTGAGTATGGTTCGAAGAGGGGGAAGGATTTTCGCTCCCCGGGGATGATCAGGACCGTTTGTTCGGGGGGGAGCTTATCGCGTCCGGAACCGCCGTCAAAGCCGCCCATCCCAGGTGCGACAGCAAAAAATAAAATTTTGATTTTTGGAGTCAATTTGTTACTCTACCAGACATACGGCTCAGCGGTGTTGCTGGGCATAAAAATCCATGATTGTCTGGACGTCACCAGATTACAGGAGAAACATCTCATGAGTAACGGCACATTACCGAACTATTTGAAGTTGGCCGTGCCCAATCCTATGGAAAATCGGGCGCCGTGGTACAAAAACACCGCCCCAACGTATGCCGGAATTTTTTTGTGGATAGGGTTTTACAAAGGCATAGCCGAGGGGACCCTTCCGCAGGCCGGTCTGGGCCTGAGTCTTCTGGCCCTGGTGGTTTCCGCCCTATTGTGTCACTTTCTGTATTACTTGGTTCCGGGGCTCTTGGGGATGAAAACCGGGTATCCCCTGTATGTGGTCGGCGCATCCACCTATGGCACGGCGGGGGGGTTCCTCATGCCGGGCCTTATGATGGGCCTGCTGCAATTCGGCTGGCTCGCCGTCAACACCGCGGTCTCGACAGACTTTATCCTCCAGGCTGCGGGGAAACCCGCCGCTATTGATGCATTAGGTAAATTCCACCCCAGCCTGCCCTTTACAATCATCTGCGTAATCTGGGTTCTGGCTACGGCGTTTATTGGTGTCAAAGGCATCCAGTACGTTGCCAAATTCGCCACTTTCCTTAATTTCGTCCCGCTGGCTATGATTCTGATTGTATTTTTCTCCAACGCAAGCCATGCCGCGGACTACAAGCCTTCGTTAACCTCCTGCAATTCCTGGCAGGGTTTCGCCGCCATGCTTACCCTAGTTGTGGGTTTCTTCGCGACGGCGGGCGCTGCGGGCGTTGACTTCGGTACCGGCAGCCGCCATGCCAAGGATGTCCAGCGAGGCGGTCTGATTGGGATTGCCCTGGCCATTATCGTCGCCGGCGGTTTGCCCTTGATCGCCGTCGCAGGCGCTCATGCCAAGAATCCCCTCCTGACGAGCTATGCATTCGACTCGGTGATCGCGGAACAAAAGGGGCTGGCCGGCATTATGTTCATTCTGTTTGCCGTTGTCAGTTTCGCCCCAGCCTGCTTCAGTTCGCTCATCGCGGCCAACTCGTTCGGCACCATGTTCCCCAAAGTCAATAAAATGGTGGCGGTCTTCTTTGGCGCTGTGATTTCCATCGTCCTGTCCGCAACCGGCCTGGCGCTGAATCTCATCGGCGTGTTCTCCATCATCGGCGCTTCGTTCGGGCCGATCTGCGGCGCCATGGCGGCAGACTATCTCCTCAGCGGTCGTCAGTGGGCTGGACCTCGCAAAGGTGTCAACATGGCCGGCTACATCTCCTGGGCCGTCGGGTTCGTCGTCGCCATACTTCCCACAATAAAGCCTGGAAAGTTTGACTATATCACTCCGGCTCCGGTTATCGCTTTCATTATCGGTTTTGTTGTTTACGCCCTGCTGGCGAAACTGGGCCTGCAGCCTGCTGCGGTTGAAATGCCCCGGCCCCCGGCAAAAAATTGATCAGGAATTCAAATTGCGATAAATTCCAATGCGTCACTTTTTTGCTTTTCGCAGCCATTTTCGGCTGCGAATTTTTTTACGCAGGCACTCGAACAGAACTTCGATTATGAAAGGTACGATAGAAAAAAAGTCTCTGCATCATTTTGTCAGTGAGTGTGAATGTGCAATAATCGTAAAATCTGATCTGATTCAGAATAATCGGGGATGATCACCTGAGCGCCGGCTTTAATCAAGCGGCTCCTTTTGGAAATATCCAGGCCGTAGCGACGGATTTCATCGCTGGCCAGGCCTACGGCCAGACCATTTCGGCGGCGGGCTTCGCGGATTTCGACGGGTCCGTCGCCAAAGACGGCCAGTTCGGGACCCTGAAGGCGGTTTTGCGTCATGATGGAGTCGATGACCATGCGTTTGGAGTAATCGCGGATGTCGCCCACAGCGCCATAAATCCGGTTTTCAAAGAGACCGGCGTAGCCGAGGACAGCGGCTTCGTCGAGGACGTCCTGGCGGTCGGTTCCGCTGGCGAGGTAGAGGGTGACGCCGCGGTTTTTGAGGGCATGGAGGAAGTCGATGGCTCCTTTGAGCGTGAAATCGTGGAGGTCGAGCTGGCCGGATTGGAACTTGTTAATTCGCAGGCGGACCCTCTGCATGAGGGCGTCATTGTAGATTTTTTTGTAGCCGAAACGGTCGAGAATCTGATCGGGAGGTACGACGGCGAATTCGCGGACCATATCAGCGAGGGCGTCCATCTGCTGAAGGGTCTGGATGCCGGTGGATTTCTGGATGTAATCGCGGACGCGGGCCAGGACCCGGTGATACAGGGTTTCTTCGGCGTTCTGATACTGATCGCCGAGGATGGCTTTGACCATGACGGGTTCCATGACCTGCTCCCAGCCCTGGCGGAGGGTACTGATGGTTCCGTCGTGGTCGAAGACAGCGTGTTTGATTCTGCCACGAGGGAGGGAATGAACGTCGGTGCAGATTTCAATTTCCGTACCGGGGAGATATTGGGCCTGGCGGATGTCTTCGGCCAGCTCGGGCTGGGAGATGTAATCGGCATTTGGGGCCAGATCGAGAATTTCTTCGGAGGAAGCGGTGCCGGTCTGGAAAATTTTCTGTACGGTGACGGCGGCGGCGAGGTTGGCGAACTGGGCGGCTTCGTAGGGGGTGACGCCGGCGGCCAGACAAAGGGCCAGGGCGCTGGAGGTCGTGTCGCCTGCTCCGACGGTATCGAGTTTTTTGAGAATCTGGATGCCGGGAACTTCCTGGATTCCGGTGGCGTCGGCGACGATCATGCCTCGGGGGCCGCGGGTGATGAATACGGGTTTATTCGATTGCCGGAAGAGGTTCAGGGCGTATTGTTTGACGTCGGCCAGGGGGATGATATCGTCGGGTCCGGTTTGACGGCCATTGAGGCGGGCCGCTTCGCGGTCATTGGTTTTTCGGTACATGGAGCGGAACTGCTCGCTATAATGGCGGGAATCGAGCAGGACAATTTTGTCATGAAAGGTTTGAAAGAGCCGGTTTACCCGTTCGATAAAATGGGGATTGGGTATGCTGCCGGGGACCTGCTGGTTGAATATCATCGCGTCGCACTGCTGCAAGGCGGTTTCGATGCTTTGGAGAAGCCATTCATCCGAGGCGGGCGATCTTTGGTTGAGAAAACCGAAATCGATCCGGGGCTGTTCCTGATCGTGCAGGTATCGTTTGGCAAAGGTGACGGTGGAGAAATTTTCTTTCTGGATGAAGAGGGAGGATGTGTCCACGCCGAGCTGTTGCAACTGGCGAGTAAGCTCGCGGCCGAAAATGTCATCCCCGATGACGCCGATGACGCGGATTTGCGCCGGATGGAGAGCGGCAAGATTGGCGACGATGTTCGAGGCGCCGCCGAGGGAGTAATAGTGCCTTTCCACAGCCTGGGTCATGAGTCCGGTTTCGACGGAGATTTCGCCTCCCTTGGGGTGAAGCATCCAGTAGGCATCGAGGCAGAAATCGCCATAGACGGCGATTTGGACGGATTCAATTTTTTTCAGCAGCTCTTGTATGCGTTCTGTTTCCATGGGATTCTTTGGCGGATAACCGCCGGATGAGGGATTGATACAGCGCAGGAAGGGTGATTTTCTGATTGCCCTGGATGTAGAGTCCTTTGCCGCGGTAGGCCTGCGGGACGCGGGTGACGATACTTTTCTGGTCCCGGAAGTAATAGCCTCCGGCGGATTCATCCTTCATTTGAGCCGGGTTGAAGGGGCGGAGGTCGAAGTCGGCGGTGAGGAAATGTTGAGGCGTTTTGCCGATATTGGCGGCCATGGAGGCGGCTTTGAGGAAGACTTCGGGACCGGTGACGGCGGAGCCGATGTTGAGGATGACGCCGCCTTGTGTGAGTTTTGCGACTTCTTCGGTGTAGATGAGGAAGTCGCGCCCGCTGCAGGCGCCTTTGGCGGCGCCGTCGAAGGAGGGATGCTGATCGATAACGTCGGTTCCGATGCCGACGTGGACAGTGAAAGGGATTTTATTGCGATAGCAGGCGGCGAGGACGCTGAGGTTTGGGTGGGAGAACGATTGGAGGCAGTCAGGGGGAACCTGTGCGAAGACTTCGTTTTGAAATATCGGATCGGAGCTCATTTTTCCGAGGGATTCGCCATAACCGAGATGCTTCTGATTGCCAAGTTGGATGGCGAGATTTTGGAGGGCGGATTCGCGGGCCATGCCGAACGTGCCCTCTTCAAGGGCATGGGGGACGTCTTCGCTGGCCTGGCCGATCAGGGCAAGCTCAAAATCGTGGATGGA